>CAYSNK010000044.1:0-8485 GCA_964432375.1 uncultured Oscillospiraceae bacterium
GTCCTCGGGAACATATCCACCGCCTCGACTCTTGTCAGCCCATACCCCTGCTCCCCCAGCAGCTTCACGTCCCGGGCCAGGGTAGCGGGGTCGCAGGAAACGTAAACCATCCGCGCCGGGGCCATACGGACGATGGCGTCAATCACCTCCCGGGACAGGCCCTTCCGGGGCGGGTCAACGGAGATCACATCGGGTTTCAAGCCCCGCCGGGCCAGTTCAGCGGCAGCCTGGCCTGCGTCTCCCAAAAGAAACTCCGCTTTGTCCAGCCCGTTGCGCAGGGCGTTTTCCCTGGCGTCCCGGACGGCCTCCGGCACGATCTCGGCGCCGATCACGCGGCCCGCGTTCCGGGCCATGGCCAGGGAGATTGTCCCGGTGCCGCAGTACAAATCCACCACAGTCTCCTTTCCGGTCAGGCCGGCAAACTCCACCGCCCTGCCGTAGAGCAGCTCCGCCTGTGCCCGGTTCACCTGGTAAAAGGAAGGCACGCTGAGGCGGAAGCTGAGACCGCATAAGGTATCCATCAGATAGTCCTGGCCCCACAGCAGACGATATTCGTCCCCTAAAATCACGTTGGTCTTTCGAGTGTTTCGCCCCGCCAGAATGCCCACCGCCCCGGGGCAGGCCCGCCGCAGCCGGGAAATCAGGGATTTCTCCGAGGGCAACCCTTTGGTCACCTCGTCATTGACAATGACACAGATCAGGCTCTCCCCCGCCCGGTTGGTGCGGACATAGAGATGGCGAATCAGCCCCCTGTGGGCTTTTTCATCATAGGCCGGCACCTGGCAGGTTTTCATCCACTGGCGCAGGGCATTGGCGGCGGCATCCGCCTCCGGCCTTTGCAGCAGGCAGCCGGAAATATCTATGACCTCGTGGGTTCCGGCCCGGTAAAACCCCACCTTTCCGCCCCTTTCCCCAGGGGACACCGGGAACAGGGCCTTGTTGCGGTACCGCTCCGGCTCCGCCGCCCCGTGAATCACCGGAGCATCCAGGGTCCGGCCCCCGATCCGGGCCAGGGCGTCCTGCACCCGCCGGCGCTTCATCTCCAGCTCCGCCTCGTAGGTGATATGCCGCGTCTGACAGCCCCCGCATTGGGGGTAATAGGGGCAGTCCGGCTCCATCCGGCTGGGGGATGGCTCCAGGATCTCCTCTGCCCTCCCCCAGGCGGCATTTTTATGGACGGTTTCCAACCGGACGGCGCAGGTTTCCCCCACCAGCCCCCCTTTGACAAACACCACCAGCCCCTCCAGCCGGGCCACGCCGCCGCCGTCGCCGGACCAGTTCTCTATTTTTAAAGTTACAACATCATTCTTCTTTACTGCCATGGGACAGCCTCCATTTTTTCCACATTCATGCCTTATTTTACCCCATGTTTCCCCGCTCTGTAAAGAAAAACCGTTTCCTTTTCTTCTCCTTTGTGTTATACTGGTTTCAAAGATTCCATACGTTTAAAGGAGAACGCCAACATGAGCTATGTCACCGACCCCTCCAAGTGGAAGGATATTACCCCCGATATGTACGATGAGATCAATGAGGAGATCGAGCAGACCTTTGCCAACGGCTGCCACGGCAACTGCGCTTCCTGCGAGACCGGATGCGAGGACAAAAACCACCTGCCCATCTTCGCCAAGCGAATGTATATTGTCACCTCCGGCAAGGGCGGCACCGGCAAATCCACCGTGGCGGTGATGCTGGCCTGTGAGCTGGCCCGCCAGGGCCTGCGGGTGGGCCTGCTGGACTGCGACCTGTCCTGCTCCACCCTCCCCCATCTGCTGGGGATCTCCGCCCCCGTCACCTCCGGCGGCAGCGACAAGATGAACCCTGTCACCACCGCAGAGGGCATCAAGCTGATCTCCTTCAACCTGATCGAGGCGGATCACGCCGCCCCGGTGCTGTGGCCCTCCGGCGACCAGTACAATGTGATCAGCTATCTTTACACCGGCACCCTCTGGGGGGAGCTGGACGTCATGATTCTGGATATGCCCTCCAACGGCGGGGATGTGCCCCTGAACCTGTACACCGAGTTTCCCCTGTCCGGCACCATCATCGTCACCAACCCCGGCGAGCTGGCGGTTGGCCCCGTCCAGCGCTGCATCAGCCTGTGCCGCACCCTGATGGCCGCGCCCGTGGCCCTGGTGGAGAACAAGTCCCTGGATACCGCCCCCACCTGCCAGTCCCTCTATCAGCTCCCTCCCCTGTGCCAGGTCGTGTCCCTCCCTCTGGACGCGGAAATCACCGCCGCCGGTGATGACGGGACCATGGCCCGGGTGGACTGCACACCCCTGGCCCCAGTGGTGGAATATATCAAAAAGCGGGTGCAGAACGCCCCCGCCGAAAAGAAATAACATTGTGACGATCCCCCGGAGCGCTGCTCCGGGGGATCGTTTGCGTCAGACGCCCGCTTTTTTCCGTACCTTCCCTCACATTGCCTTGCGGATTTGCCGCAGGGCGTTTTTTTCCAGCCGGGACACCTGTGCCTGGCTGATCCCGATCTCGTTGGAGACCTCCATCTGGGTCCGCCCCTCAAAGAAGCGCAGGCGCAGGATCTCCTGCTCCCGCTGGGGCAACTGGTTCATGGCCTCCCGCAGGGCGATGTGCTCCAGCCAATTCTCATCTGTGTTCTTGTGATCCTTCACCTGATCCATCACGCAGACGGTATCGCCGCTGTCCGAATAAACCGGCTCATAGAGGCTCACCGGGTCGGCAATGGCGTCCATGGCCATCACCACGTCCTCCCGCCGGATCTCCAGGGACTTCGCCAGCTCCTCCACCGTTGGCTCCCGCTGATGCTCTCTGACATACTGCTCCCGGGCCTGCAGCACCCGATAGGCGGTATCCCGCAGGGAACGGGACACCCGCATGGCCGAGCTATCCCTTAAAAACCGGCGAATTTCGCCGGAAATCATGGGGACACCGTAGGTGCTGAAGCGCACATCGTATAGATCCGGGTCAAAATTGTCGATGGCCTTAATCAGGCCCACGCAGCCGATCTGGAACAGATCGTCCATGTTCTCCCCCCGGTTGGCAAACCGCTGGATCACCGACAGCACCAGCCGCAGGTTCCCCTCGATCATCCTTTGCCGGGCTTCCTTATCACCCTTTTTCACCCGGCGGAGCAGCTCCGCCATCTCCTCATTTTTTAAAACCTTCAGATTTGCCGTATTGACGCCGCAGATCTCAACCTTGCCCAACATCCGTCAACCTCCAGTTTTCTGAGGAACCTCTGAACGGCCCCGTCACCGGCGATGGATTCAGAGTTTCCCTGATACTGGAAGTATGCCCGGCAGCCCAGGCTTTTATACGCCGGCGGTTCTCAGCTCATGCGGACGATCTCCCGGCGCAGGCGGGAGATAATGCGCTTTTCCAACCGGGAAATGTAGGATTGGGAAATCCCCATGCTGTCGGCCACCTCCTTCTGGGTGCACTCCCGCCTTCCCCCCAGGCCAAACCGCATGGCGATGATCCGCCGCTCCCGGTCATTCAGCCGTTCCAGGGCGGCCGCCAGCAGTTTCCGATCCACGTCCTCCTCCAAGGGCTTCATAACAACATCGTTGTCTGTCCCCAGGACATCCGAGAGAAGCAGTTCGTTTCCGTCCCAATCGGTGTTCAGGGGCTCGTCGATGGACACCTCCAATCTCTGATTGGAATTTTTGCGCAGATACATGAGGATCTCATTTTCAATGCACCGGGAGGCATAGGTGGCCAGGCGGATTTTCTTATCCGGCCGGTAGGTGTTCACCGCCTTAATCAGCCCAATGGTGCCGATGGAAATCAGATCCTCCAGGTTGATCCCCGTATTGTCAAAGCGGCGGGCGAGGTACACCACCAGCCGCAGGTTGTGCTCGATGAGGGCGTTTTTCGCGCCCTCATCCCCGGCCCCCATGCGGGAAATGGCGTCCGCCTCCGCCTCCCGGCTCAGGGGGCTGGGGAGCACGTCGCTCCCGCCGATGTAAAACACCCCACGGGCCCCCTGCCCCCGCCAAAATTCCAGAAACCGCCAGATCCACTTCTTCCAAGCTGCCATCTGTTCCCTCACTTTCCCGCTCCTGTCACTAAGGCGGTGCAGCCGCCATCGGAAAGCCGCTGCGCCGTCAAAGCCACCAGCCGCTCCGGCCGGGGCTTTCCTGCCGAGGTGACGCTGTCCGGCTTGAAGGCCAAAAGCAGCCCGCCGCCGGTCCCCACCGTCCGATAGGGCACCAGCCGCCATGGGATCTCCCCCCGCCCGGTCAGCCCCCGGGAGGGGCGGCAAACCTGCTCCTCCGTCAGGGACGGGATCAGGGGCAGCGCCTCCTGCCATTCCAACACGGCAACCCGGCTGCCGGTCAGGGGGTCCCGGAGGCCGTTTCCGGTGTCTACCAGGGCCGTGACCTGAATGCTCCGCCCGCCCAGGGCGATTTTCAGGGGGATCAGCTCCCCTTTCAGGCGGCTGTGCCGGGCAATGCCGCGAAAGGCGGCGGCCAGCACACACCAGCACACCGCCGCCGCCAGCAGAACCGCCTTGAAGTCCAGAGGGGTCAGCACCACGCCCCGGGCCAGGGACAGCCCGCCCCCCAGCAGCTCCAGGGCATAAAGCCCGCCGCCCATGGCGCAGGACAGCCCGAAGAACACGGCCATGCACCGGGGCAGTCTCCTGCTCCCGCCATAGCCGGCCAGCACCATCAGCCCGCCGACAGCCAGCTTTACCGGCCATTCAGCCAGAAATTCCCCCCAGGGCAAAAAGCAGCACACGGCATAGCCTCCGCCCAGGCAGGCGCCCAGCAGCAGCCTGGGCCGGTTCAGCCCGGCGCCCAGCACCCGTCCGGTCAGCAGCAGAAGCATATAGTCCACCAGGCCGTTGGTCAGGAACAGGGCGTCCACATAGACGGTCATCCGCCTCACCTCATGTCCTATTGTAGCAGGGCCGTCCCGGAAAACCCGGTCAAAGTCCGGCGATGGGCAAAAGTTTTCCCGCCGGAACAGGAAACTGCCTGTTCCGGCGGGAAATCAGTCAAAATCATTCCGCCCTTCGGCCCAGCTTTTCGGAATACTCCGCCCGGAACGCCCCAAAGGTGCCCCCCTCCAGGGCGTCCCGGATTTTCTGCATCAGGTCGTTGTAGAAATACAGGTTGTGCATGACCGCCAGGCGCATCCCAAGCATCTCCTCCGCCTTGAACAGGTGGCGCAGATAGGCCCGGGTAAAGTTCCGGCAGGTGGGGCAGCCGCAGTGCGGGTCCAATGGCCGTTCGTCCGCCCGATACTTCTCATTTTTGATGTTCATGGTGCCCTGCCAGGTGAAGAGCTTGCCATGGCGGGCGTTCCGGGCAGGCATAACGCAGTCAAAGAAATCCACTCCCCGGGCCACCGCCTCAATGAGGTTGGAGGGCGTGCCCACCCCCATCAGGTAGCGGGGCTTGTCCTCCGGCATATAGGGTTCCACCCGGTCAATGATCTCATACATGGTCTCCGTGTCCTCCCCCACGGCCAGGCCGCCGATGGCAAAGCCGTCACAGTCCAGCTTTGCGATCTCCTTCATGTGCCACACCCGGAGGTCGGGATAGGTGCCCCCCTGGTTGATGCCGAAGAGCTGCTGCGCCGGGTTCACGCAGTCCGGCAGGGCGTTCAGGCGCCTGTGCTCCGCCACGCAGCGCTCCAGCCAGCGATAGGTCCGCTGGCAGGAGTTCTTCACATAGTCATAGGGAGAGGGGTTCTTCACGCACTCGTCAAACGCCATGGCAATGTCGCTGCCCAGGTTAGACTGAATCCGCATGGACTCCTCCGGCCCCATGAAGATGCGGTGTCCATCCAGATGGGAGGCAAAGGTCACCCCCTCCTCCTTGATATTCCGCAGCGCGGCCAGGGAAAACACCTGAAAGCCGCCGGAATCGGTGAGGATGGGCCCGTCCCAGCGCATAAACCGATGCAGGCCGCCCAATTCCTTCACCAGCTCGTCACCTGGGCGCAGATGCAGATGGTAGGTGTTGGACAGCTCGATCTGGGTGCCCAGTTCCTTCAGATCCAGGGCGGACACCGCCCCCTTAATTGCCCCCTGGGTGCCCACATTCATAAACACCGGGGTCTGGACCCGGCCATGGGCGCAGGTAAACTCCCCCCGCCGGGCCCGGCCCTCTTTGATTCTCACTTGAAACATTCTGTCGTCTTAATCCTTCTGATTCGTTTGGCGGGAGTCCTCCTCCCAAGTGCGGTCGCTGATAATATAGCGGGGCCTCCCCTTGGTTTCCATGTAAATCTTCCCCACATATTCCCCGATAATGCCCAGGGAGAGCAGCTGAATGCCGCCCATAAAGCAGACCACACACACCAGGCTGGCCCAGCCCGCCACCGTATGGCCCAGGATGGCCTCCACAATGGCCCAAATCACGCCCACAAAGCCCACCAGGGCCACCAGGCCGCCAAAGCCGGTGATGAGGCGGATGGGCTTTACGGAGAGGGAGGTGATGCCGTCAAAGGCCAGGCCCAGCATCTTCTTCAGGGGATAGTGGCTTTCCCCGGCCACCCGTTTGCTCCGCTCGTAGTAAACGCAGGTGCTCGGAAACCCCACCAGAGGAAACATTCCCCGGAGGTATAGATTGACCTCCTTGAAATTTTCAAACTCCCTCAGCACCCGGGAGGAAACCAGCCGGTAGTCCGCGTGGTTATAGACCACCTCCGCCCCCATGCGGTTGAGGAGCTTATAAAAGCTCTCTGCGGTAAACCGCTTGAAGAAGGTGTCCGTATCCCGCCGGCTTCTGACACCATAGACGATCTCGCTGCCGTTCCGGTAAGCGTCCACCATCTGCTCCATGGCGGAGATGTCGTCCTGCCCGTCGCAGTCGATGGTGATGGTGATGTCACAGTGCTCCCTGGCCTCCATCATTCCGGCCAGGATGGTGCTCTGATGGCCCCGGTTGCGGCTCTGGCTGATCCCGATGATGTGCTTGTCCTGCCGGGAAAGGCCGGAGATGATCTCCCAGGTGCGGTCCTTTGAACCGTCGTTGACAAAGAGAATCCGGCTGGCGCCGCTGACTTTTTTCTTTTCCATCAGGTCATTCAGCTCCGCCAGGAACTCCGGCGCCGTCAGCGGAAGCACCTGCTCCTCGTTGTAGCAGGGAATGACAATGTACAGGACAGGCATATCCCTCATAACCCAGACCTCACTTTCCTTGCCGGAAACCGGCATCCTCCCTAGATTATACTGATTCCGGCATGGAATGTCAACCGGCGCGGGGAACAGAAAAAACGGCGGGGAACCCCGCTCCGCCGGAGGGCCCCCGCCAAATCTTTTCTGTTTGATCCTACTCGCCCAGGAGGTTCCTCACCGTTTCACCGGGCATCAGCTCAAAGGGCACGATCTCATTGACCGGATCAGCCCCGTTCTCCAGGGAATCGATCAGCGCCTCCACACTTCGCCGGGCAAGCTGCTCCGCGTTCTGGCGGATGGTGGCCAGCCGGGGGCAGTAGTAGCCGGAAATATCCGTGCCGTCGTAGCCGATGATGGAGATATCCTCCGGCACCCGGAGGTTCCGATCCTTCATGGCCCGGATGGAGCCAATGGCCATCACATCGGACTGGGCAAACACGGCGGTCAGCTCCGGCATCCGGTCCAGAATGGTATTCATCGCCTCGTAAGCGCTGGAATAGGAGTGCTGGGCCGTCAGATACTGCCGGTCAAAATCAAAGGGGACTCCCGCCCGGCTGCAGGCGTTCATGGCGCCCTCATAGCGCTGGCGGGCGGTGCTGGAGGTGGTCAGGTCGCCGCCCAGGATGGCGATGTTCCTGTGGCCGTTCCTGATGAGATAGGACATGGCGCAGTCCCCGCCGGCCACGTTGTCCGTGTAGATATTGGACAAATTGGAAAACCCGTACTCCGCCGCCGTCTTGGTTACAAACACGCTGGGGACGCTGATCTCAGCAAATCCATCCCGGAAATTGCCCAATGAGCCGCCGAGGAAAATCAGGGCCAGGGGCTTGCGCTCCCGGCAGAGCTGCCGGGCCTCCTCCACCTCATTTGCCCCCTGATCCAGATAATAGAACACCGAGCGATAGCCCTTTTCCTTCAGCCGGATCTGCATCTCCTCCAAAATGCTGGAGAACAGGACGTTAAACATCCCTTTCACGGTGCGGTTAATCATAATGGTGACATTATTGCTGGAGGGCTGCTTCAAATGCCTTGCGTTATTGTTCGGCGTAAAGTTATGTGCTTTCAGCACCTCCTGAATCCTGGCCCTGGCTTCAGGACTTACATCAGGCCGGTTATTCAGCACGCGGGACACGGTCGCAACCGCATATCCGGATTCCCGCGCAATGTCTTTGATGGTCATGCTTGTAGATTCCTTTCCGAAAGCGCCCACTTCTTTTCCTTTTTTCTCAATTCCGGGGCATTTGATATATAGAGCATTTTACAACAACTTGAACGATATTTCAATAGAAAAATTCATTTTTCCTTTGGCGGAAACGGTATCGAAAATATTTTTCAGGTAAAAAAATTGCGTATTCCCGATTCTGCCGCCGG
>CAYSNK010000044.1:8585-11165 GCA_964432375.1 uncultured Oscillospiraceae bacterium
CCCTCCTACAAAAGAATACAGATCAGCCCGCCGGAGCCCTCGTTTATGATTTTTTGCAGCGTCTCCCGCAGCTTATACCTGGCATCCTCCGGCAGGCGATAGAGCTTCTCGTGCAGATCCTCGCTGACCAGGTCGTGAAAGGATTTCCCAAAGATATTGGTCTGCCAGATATTCTTCGGCTCGGTCTCAAACTCCTGCATCAGGTAGCTGACCATTTCCTCGGACTGCTTCTCGCTGCCCACCACCGGGGAGATCACCGTCTGCACATCGGCCCGGATCATGTGCCTGAACCGGAACAAGCCGATGGAAGCAGGAAAAGCTCCGCCGGCCGCCCCCGCTTACGCCGCACCTGCACCTGTCCCCGCTGCCCGCCATTCAGCGTAACTCCCAGACAGAGGCCCCCGTCCCCGCTGACCTCAATGCGCTGCACCAGCCCCTCGATCAGGCAGCCGGGCAGCTCCTCCCGGAATTGCAGCGCCTCCTCAAGCTGCGCCAGAGTGGGAAGGGGGCCCCGGCTCCCCTGCCCCGCCTCCTCCAGCGCCGCGACCAGCCGGGCCTCCTCCCCCGCCAGCTCCCGGGTTTTCCCGGCGAACTCCCCGGCGGAGATCTCCCCGTCCAGCCGCAGTTCCAGGAGCCGCTCTTTCCGCTCCCTGACCCGGGCCAGGTCTGCCTCCAGCCGCCTCCCGGCCCCATTCTCCCGGCCCTGCCGCTCCAGCTCCTGATAGAGCCCCAGCAGTTCCCGGGCGACAGCCTGCCGATCCGGGACGGCTCCCTCCAGAACCAGGCGCACCGCCTGATCCAGCTCATCCCCGTAGACCACCGGCTGGTCGCAGCCCTTTTCCGCCTCCCTGCCGTATCTCTGATAGACGGCGCACATCCACACCTCCCGGCTGCCGGAGGGATACCGGTACACGCTCCGGTAATACAGGCTCCGGTGCCGGGAGCAGAAGATGCGCCCGGAATAGGGATAGCGGTTCCTGGCTTTGACCTGCCCTTCCCCCGCCCGCTTCTCCCCCCGGGCCTTCAGCTTGGCGTTGGCCGCCTCCCAGACCGCCTCGGAAACGATGGGCGGCACCGCGTCCTCCGCCCGATAGAGAAGCCAGTCCTCCCGGGGAAACTGCTGCTTTTTCCCGCCCTTGGGCAGGAACAGGGGGCTGGCGGCGGATCTCCGGGCGCAGTAAAAGCCCTTATACTTGGGGTTCGTCAGGATGGAGCGCAGGGTGCTGTAGGAAAAGGGCTTCCCGT
Organism: uncultured Oscillospiraceae bacterium; assembly: GCA_964432375.1. GTDB lineage: Bacteria > Bacillota > Clostridia > Oscillospirales > Oscillospiraceae > JAJQBJ01. Next base: position 9,831 of record CAYSNK010000044.1, read on the forward strand.
TCCGGTTCAAGATCCCCTCCCCCGCCAATTCCCCGGATATTTTCCGCAGGCCCGCCTCCGTATAGGCGTATTCCTCAAAGATCCGGCGGACGATCCGGGCCTCCTGCCGGCAGATGACCAGCCTTCCCCGCTCCTTGGTATAGCCCCAGATGGCGCTGTTCCCCAGCACCACTCCCTTTTCCTGGGAGCAGCGAAAGCCATAGCGCACCCGCTCAGACAGCTTCCGCACCTCGTCCTGGGCGATGGAGGAGAGGATGGTCAGCCGCAGCTCCCCGTCCGCCGCCAGGGTGTTGATGTTGTCGTTTTCAAAGAACACTCCCACCCCGGCGGCAAACAGCTCCCGGGTATACCCGATGGAATCCAAGGTGTTCCTGGCGAATCTGGAAATCTCCTTGGTAATCAGCAGGTCAAACTCCCCGGCCCGGGCGTCCTCGATCATCCGCAAAAACTGCTCCCGCCGCCGGACGCTGGTGCCGGTGATCCCCTCGTCCACATAGCCCCGGACGTAGGTCCAGCTGCGGTTGCTCCGGATCAGATGCTCGTAATAGTCGATCTGGTTATCCAACGAATGGATCTGGGCGTCCTTCTCCGAGGACACCCGGGCGTAATAGGCCACCCGCACCGGCATTTCATAGATGGATTTTGCCTGTTTATAGGCTTCCAGCAGTTCATAAATCTTCATCGCTCCCTCCTCTTTTCCGAAGGAACCCCTGAATCAGCCGCCTCCGGCCGGAGAATGCGGGCAGTCAGCCGCTCCCGCGCCCCCTCATAGAGCTCCCTGCACACCAGCTTCCGCCGGTACAGGATCTCGTTGGCCGCCAGCGCCATTTGCAACTCCGTTTGGCTCATTCCCATCCCTCCGCTCCATTTCTATGTGGGGGTTGTCCAAATGAGAACCGGAAAAGAGGGCGAAAGGAGGGCGCCGGAATCCCGGCGCCCTCAGAGGAACTATGCGGTTTTGCGGAATATCACACCATGCAGCCCACAGTCTCGGGCACGATCAGCTTGGCGCCGGTCTTGGCGACGACCTCCTCCACGGTCAGGCCGGGAGCGATCTCCAGCAGCACGGGCCCCTCGGGGGTGATCTTGATCACGGCCATCTCGGAGACAATGTAGTCGATGCAGTGATAGCCAGTCAGAGGCATATTGGTTTTCTGCACGATCTTGGGATTGCCGGCCTTGTCACAATGGGTGGTCATGACGATGGTGGTCTTGGAGCCGGTCACCAGATCCATGGCGCCGCCCATGCCTGCGGCGGTCTTGCCGGGGATCATCCAGTTAGCCAGGTTGCCCTCGGCGTCCACCTCGTAGGCGCCCAGCACAGTGGCGTCAATA
>CAYSNK010000045.1:0-11118 GCA_964432375.1 uncultured Oscillospiraceae bacterium
TCCAAACGTGCGCGCAGAGCGCGTGCGATGCAGGAGGATGTGGAAATTCGAGAAAATGCTTGCATTTTCGAGAGAGCTTGTCGAGTTCTTCGACAAGCTCACATACAGGTATAGCCGCCGTCTACGGGAACCATAATGCCGTTCACATAGGTGGAAGCGGGAGAAGAGAGAAAGAGAACCGCAGTATCAAGCTCACCCTCGTTGCCGTATCTGGCTTCGGGGATCATGGTCTTGGCGTAGCTCTGGAAGAACTCGCTGTTGAGGGTATCGACTGTCAGCGGGGTGTAGAAATAGCCGGGGCAGATCGCGTTGACGGTGACGCCCTTTTCGCCCCATTCCGCAGCAAGTGCGCGGGTGAGGTTGACGACGCCGCCCTTTGCTGCGTGATAGGGGGCGCTGCCGCAGATCTTGTTTCCGACCAGGCCATACATGGAGGCAATGTTGACGATGCGTCCGTACTTGGCGGGCAGCATCGCTTTCTTTGCCACCGCGCGGGCCATCTTGAAGGTGCCGAAAAGGTCAATGCTGAGCTCGTTGCCAAACTGATCATCGGTGACGTCCTCAGCGGGGGCGACTGCGCCGGTGCCCGCGTTGTTGACCAGGATGTCGATGCGGCCAAACTTTTCCAGCACAGTGTCAACGGCGGCCTCAACATTCTCGGTGTTGGTCACATCGCAGACCACGCCGATGGCTTTCACGCCATATTCCGCTTCAAGCATTGCGGCGTTTTCCTCTACCTTTTCCTTGCGGCGGGCCAGGCAGACAATGTTGCAGCCCTGGTTTGCAAGGGCCTTTGCCATCTGAACGCCGAGGCCGGTGGAGCACCCCGTCACAATCGCGACGTTTCCGGTGAGATCAAAATAGTTTTTCATGGTTTTATTCCTCCTTTATTAGGTTTCTTAGTATAGTATACCTCAAATATAATAAATGTCAAATAAATTTTCATTTTCATCTATTTTTCCGCCGGGGAGGGAGAAACAGGGGCTGCGCAGACCCGAAATACAGATCCTTCGCCCCTGGGCGGGGCTGTTTTTTGCTGTCCCGCCTCCGTTTTGGCCCGGAAAACGAAAAAAACCGGCGGCGGCGGGGGAAAGTTCGCAAAAAAGACTTGAAATGTCATAGCGGAACATGATATAAAATAATAGATAAGGGCCTGGAAGATTTTTCACTTGGCCTGACAGGGGCTGTTTTTGGGCCGTTACGTCCCGGGACAGCCTTTCCGCACAGCTTGCCGCAGAACCGGCGGAGAGGATGATAAACCGATGGGCAGAAAAAAACATCGCCTGATCCCCGCCAGACTGGTTATCATCAGCTTTCTCCTGATCCTGCTGGTGGGGGCGCTGCTGCTGAGCTTGCCGGTTTCCTCCCGAAGGGGAAGCTGGACAGATCCGCTGACCGCCCTGTTCACCGCCACCAGCGCCACCTGCGTCACCGGCCTTGTGCTTGCAGACACCTGGCAAACCTGGTCCCTCTTTGGGCAGGCCGTGATCCTGTGCATGATCCAGATGGGCGGCCTGGGGTTTATGACCATTATGACCCTGATCTCCCTGCTGCTCAAGCGGAAAATCAGCTTTTCCGAGCGGGTGATCGCGGTTTCCACCTTGAATTTAAAGGATGTCAGCGGCGTGATCCCGCTGGTTCGGCTGGCGCTGAAGGGAACCTTTCTTGCGGAGGGGATCGGCGCGGCGCTGCTCTGCTTCCGGTTTGTGCCCCGGTTCGGATTTTGGTCGGGACTGTGGCGGTCTGTCTTTACGGCGGTTTCCGCTTTCTGCAACGCGGGGTTTGATTTGATGGGCGCCGGCGGCCCCTTTCTCAGCATGACCGAATACGCCGCAGACCCCTATCTGTGCGGCGTCCTGATGGGCCTGATCGTTGTGGGCGGGCTGGGCTTTTTGGTCTGGCAGGACATCCTGCAATGCCGGGGCCGGAGAAAACTGAGCCTGTATTCCCGGCTGGTGCTGACCACTGCGGGAGCGCTGATTTTGCTGGGGACGGCGTTTTTCGCCCTGGCGGAGTGGGACAACCCGGGGACGATTGGGGGCATGACCGCCGGGCAAAAGCTGCTGGCTTGCCTCTTTCAGTCCGTCAGCCTGCGGACAGCGGGCTTTAACAGCATTGACCAGGGGGCGCTGACCGAAGGGTCTAAGGTGGTCTCCTGCGTGCTGATGATCATTGGCGGCGGCTCCGGGTCTACGGCAGGGGGCATTAAGGTCGTGACTGCGGTGGTGCTCCTTCGCTCCCTGTGGGCCGGCCTGACCGGGCGCAGCGAGCTGGTCATCGGCGGACGCACCATCCCCCATCAGAAGGTGGTGGACGCGGTGAACCTGGCGCTGATGGTGTTCCTGCTGGGGCTGTTCGGCTCCCTGTTTCTGACGATGGCGGAGGGAGTCCCTTACCTGGATGCCCTGTATGAGATGGCTTCCGCCCTGGGGACGGTGGGAATGACCACGGGGATCACCCCAACCCTGTCGCCTCCGTCCTGCGTTATGATGATGGGGATGATGTTCCTGGGCAGAGTGGGCATCCTGTCGATTTCCGTGGCCTATATGAGCCGTAAAAAGGGCGGCAGCGGGATTGGCTATCCCAGCGCCTGGGTGATGATCGGCTGACCCCGGGGGCGCGGGGACTTTGGGAGGAGTTCGGATATGAAGTCGTTTGTTGTCATTGGGCTGGGCCGGTTCGGGCGGGCCGTGGCGGAGGAGCTCTGCGAACTGGACCAAGAGGTGCTGGCCGTGGATCACAATATGGAGCAGGTGGAGCAGATTGCGGACAAAGTGACCCAGGCGGTCTGCTGTGACGCCACCAATCTCCAGCAGCTCAAGGAGATCGGCGTGAAAAATTTTGACTGCGCCATCCTGTCTATCGGCTCGGATATCGGGACCAGTGCGCTGGTGACCCTGAACCTGAAGGAGCTGGGGGTGCCCCAGGTGATTTGCAAGGCCCGGAACCATGTCCACCGCCGGGTTCTGGAGCGCATCGGCGCGGATCATGTCATTTTCCCGGAGCATGAAATGGCGGTGAAGCTGGCCCAGGACTTAGTTGGCTCCAGCCTGGTGAACTTTCTGGAGCTGAGCCAGGACTATGGGCTGATGGAGCTGCCGCTGCCAAAGGGCTGGATGGGAAAGAGCATCCTGGAGCTGAACGTGCGCGGGGCCTATGGGGTGAATATCATTGCGGTGCGGGCCACCGGCACGGAGGAGATGAAGGTTGCGCCGGGGCCGGACTATCTCTTTCAGCCCGGCGACCGGCTGATCGTGGTGGGAGAAACCTCCGCCATCAATGGGTTGAGGAAGCTGTAAATGGAACGAATTACGAGCCGGAGCAACGCGCTGATGACCCATATCAGAAAGATCACGGCAAGCCGCTCCTATCGCCGCCGGAGCGGGGAATTTCTCTGCGACGGGGTCAAGATGCTGGAGGAGGCCCTGAAGTGGGGGGCGGAGCTGACGGCCCTCGTGGCCACAGAGCAGGTGGAGCTGCCCCGGCTGCCCGGGGTGCGGACGGTGACTGTGCCGCCGGACCTGATGAAGTCTGTCTCCCCCATGGAGGCGCCCCAGGGGGTGCTGTTCCTGTGCAGGATGAAGGATCTGGCACCGCCGGCGGCGCTGACCGGCAGGATGTATCTGGTGCTGGATGGCCTGCAGGACCCCGGAAATGTGGGCACCATCTGGAGAACGGCAGACGCCTTTGGCGCGGACGGGCTGATTCTGGTGAACAACTGCGCGGACCCCTACAATCACAAGGCGGTGCGGGCCTCTATGGGGGCGGTATTCCGGCTTCCGGTTTACGAAACCGGCGTGGCGGAGCTGGCCGCCCTGTGCAGGCGGGCGGAGCTGCCCCTTTATGCCGCCGCCCTCCGGGATGATACGGAAACCTTGGGGCAGCTGCGGCTGGATCGGGCAGCCGTGGCCATTGGCAGCGAGGGCAGGGGAGCCTCCCGGGAGCTGCTGCAGCGCTGCGAAAAGACCATTAAGATCCCGATGGAGCCCAGGTGCGAATCCCTGAACGCGGCGGCGGCTGCCGCTGTTGTGCTGTGGGAGAGATACCGCACGGATCGAGAGAGGGATAGGGTGAGAGAATGAACGAAATCAAATACTGGCTGTGGCTGACGACCCGGATGGAGCTGTCTCTGGACGGGATGTATCGGACGCTGGAATACTTCGGCTCCCCGGAGGCGGCCTATTACGCCCCGCCGGAGGAATACGACCGCCTGCCCACCCTGCGGCCTGTGGCCCGGGCCTCCCTGAAGGATAAGTCCATGGAGCAACCGGAAAAAATCCTGGCCGACTGTGACCGGCTGGGGGTTCGGGCTTACACCATGCAGGATTCCGGTTATCCGGAGCGGCTGCGGCATATTTTCAGGCCCCCGTTGGTGCTGTATATGCAGGGAAAGCAGATCCGCTTTGACGACGAGGCCGCCATTGCCATGGCCGGGACGAGAAGGTGCTCCGAATACGGCAGGCGGATGGCGGATAAGCTGGCCTATGAGATCACCAGGCTGGGTGGCCTGGTGGTGACCGGCGTGGTGCCGGGCTGCGATTACGCGGCGGCAAACGCCGCGCTGCGGGCCGGCGGCCCGGTGGCCTGCGTGCTGGCCGGAGGGGTGGATGTCCCCTTTGACCAGTATAGCCACAGGCTGTACGAGCGGGTGCTGGGAAACGGCGTGCTGGTCACCGAATACCCGCCCGGCCGGGAACCTGCGGGGCGGAATTTTCCCCTGCGCAACCGGATCTTGACCGGGCTTTGCGCCGGTACCCTCTGCGTGGAGGGGGCCGCCAACAGCGGCACCATGCTGGTGGCAAAGCTGGCCCTGGATCAGAACCGGGATCTTTTCGCCGTACCCACCGGGGCAGACCGGCCGGAGGGCGCGGGGGTGCTGGGCCTAATAAAGGACGGCGCGATTCCCGTGACCAGCGGGGACGAGGTGCTGTGCCAATATCAGGTGCGCTATACCCTGCGGGTGCAGCGGGAAAAGCTGAAACCTGAAAAAAGTGCGAGAAAAGAGAGACAAGCCGCCGTTTCCCGAATAAAATCTGAGCCTGGGGCAAAAAAAGCAGTTGACAAACCCGAAAACAAGGCATATATTGACGTTCGTGAACATCCGGATGAATACACGGATGACGAGCAGGCGATCCTGATTTGCCTGCAATCCGGCGGAAAGAGCGGAAATGAAGTGATTGAGCTTACGGAGATTCCCGCCCGCCGGGTTCTCTCCGCCCTGACGGTTCTCACCCTGAGAGGGCTGGTGGCGGAGGAGAACGGCTGCTATCAAGCGAAGATCCGTGTAAAAACGGAATAATACCTGTTGGAGGAACCAAACCTTATGGCAAAAACAAACCTGGTGATCGTGGAATCGCCGGCAAAAGCAAAGACAATCGGAAAATATCTGGGCCCCGGCTACGAGGTAAAGGCATCCATGGGCCATGTCCGGGATCTGCCCAAGAGCAAAATCGGGATTGACTTTGACCGGGATTTTGAGGCGGATTACCAGCCAATCAAGGGCAAGGAGGAGATCATTGCCGGCCTCCAGTCCGCAGCGGCAAAAAGCGACAAAGTGTATCTGGCAACCGACCCGGACCGGGAGGGGGAGGCCATTTCCTGGCACCTGAAGGAGCTGCTGGGGATTCCCGATGAAAAAACCTACCGGGTCACCTTTAACGAGATCACCAAGCGGGTGGTGCAGGAGTCCATCGCGGCGCCCCGGGCCATCGACCAGGATTTGGTGGACGCGCAGCAGGCCCGCCGTATTCTGGACCGCATCGTGGGCTATCAGATCTCCCCGCTGCTGTGGCGGAAGATCAAGCGGGGCCTGTCCGCAGGCCGGGTGCAGTCGGTGGCCACCCGCCTGGTGGTGGAGCGGGAGGAGGAGATCCGGGCCTTTGTCCCCCAGGAGTATTGGTCCCTGGATGTGAAGTTCTCCCGGATCGCGCCGAAGTACGGCAGTTTTGTGGCCCATTATCACGGCAAGGACAAGAAAGCCGAGCTGAACAGCCAGGCCGCTGTCCAGCAGGTCGTGGAGGAGGCGGAGCCCGGCCCCTTTGTGGTGCAGTCGGTGAAGCGCACCGATAAACAGCGCCAGCCCGCGCCGCCCTTTATCACCTCTACCCTCCAGCAGGAGGCATCCCGCAAGCTGAATATGGCCCCCAAGCGCACCATGTCTATCGCCCAGCAGCTATATGAGGGAGTGGATATCCAGGGCGAGGGCACGGTGGGCCTTATCACCTATATGAGAACGGACTCCCTGCGCCTGTCTGAGGAGGCGCTGGACGCGGCCAGGCTCTTTATCACGGCCCGCTACGGCCAGGACTATTATCCCGCCCAGACCCGCCGCTTCAAGGCAAAGAGCAACGCCCAGGACGCTCATGAGGCTATTCGCCCCTCCGATGTGAACCTGACCCCCGAACTCGTCCGCAAGAGCCTGACGGCGGAACAGTACAAGCTATATAAGCTGATCTGGAGCCGGTTCCTGGCCTGCCAGATGGCGAACGCCGTCTATGACAGCGTGTCCATCGACGTGGTGTCCAACGGGCATATTTTCCGGGCCAACCACTCCTCCCTGAAATTTGCCGGCTTTACCGCCGTCTATGAGGAGGGCAAGGACGAGGATGAGGTGGAAAAGCAGACCCCGCTGCCGGATCTGAACGAGGGCGAGACTGTAACCGCCTCGGAATTTACCCCGGCCCAGCACTTTACCCAGCCGCCCCCCCGGTTTACCGAGGCCACGCTGATCAAGCTGCTGGAGGAAAAGGGGATCGGCCGCCCCTCCACCTACGCCCCCATTGTCTCCACCATTCTGAGCCGGGAATATGTGGTGAAGGAGGGCCGGGCCCTCCGCCCCACTCCCCTGGGCGAGGTGGTCACCAACCTGATGAAGGACAAGTTTAAGGACATTGTTGATCCCGGCTTCACCGCCAATATGGAAAGCCAGCTGGACGATGTGGAGGCCGGCAAGGAGGATTGGAAAGAGGTTCTCCGCCGGTTCTATTCCGGCTTTTCCGCCGAGCTGACCCAGGCGGAAAAGGATCTGGACGGAGAGCGCATCCGCATTCCCGTGGAGCTTTCGGACGAGGTCTGCGATGTCTGCGGCAAGCAGATGGTCATTAAGTCCGGGCGGTTTGGCCGGTTCCTGGCCTGCCCCGGCTACCCGGAGTGTACCTTTACCAAGCCCATTGTCATTCAGATGCCGGGCCGCTGCCCCAAGTGCGGAAGCCGCATCCTGAAAAAGACCTCCAAGCGGGGTTACACCTATTACGGCTGCGAGCGAAACAACGCCAAGGTGGGCACCCCCTGCGACTTCATGACCTGGGATGTGCCGGTGAAGGACACCTGCCCGGCCTGCGGCCAGACCATGTTCAAGAAGTCCGGCAGGGGGGCGAAAAAGCCCTTCTGCATCAATCCGGAGTGCCCCAACTTCCTGCCCGAGGAGCAGCGCCCGGGCTATCGCAAGCCGAAGGCGGAGGCAGCCGATGGAGCCGGGGCAGAGGCAGCTCCCGAGGAAGCGGAAGCCGTCCAAAAGGCCGGGGCCCAGAAATCCGCAGGCCGAAAGGCCGCCCCGAAAAAAGCGGCGGCGGAAAAATCCACAGGGAAAAAGACAGCCGCGAAAAAGACTGCGGCGAAGAAACCCGCCGCCAAAAAGCAGGCGAAGTCCGGGTCGGGGGATCAGCCGTGAACCCGGTCGTTGTGATCGGCGCGGGGCTGGCGGGCAGCGAAGCCGCCTGGCAGCTGGCCCGGCGGGGGATTCCGGTGGAGCTTTATGAGATGAAGCCGGGAAAGCTGACCCCCGCCCACAAAAGCCCCCTGTTCGGGGAACTGGTCTGCTCCAACTCCCTCCGGGCCAACGGGCTGGAGAACGCCGTGGGCCTCCTGAAGGAGGAGCTGCGCCGCAGCGGTTCCTTGATTATGGCCTGCGCGGACGCCCATCGGGTGCCTGCCGGCGGAGCCCTGGCGGTTGACCGTGTGGCCTTTTCCCAGGCAGTCACCGAGCAGATCCGCGCCCATCCCAATATCACGGTCATAGAGAGGGAGGTCACGGAAATTCCCGCCGAGGGGAATGTGCTTATCGCCTCCGGCCCCCTGACCAGCGACCCCCTGGCGGAGGACATCGCCAGGCACTTCCCCGGGGAGAACTACCTGCATTTCTTTGACGCGGCGGCCCCCCTGGTCAGCTTTGAGTCTGTCAATATGGAAACAGCCTGGTTCGCATCCCGCTATGACAAGGGCACCCCGGACTACATCAACTGCCCCATGAATCGGGAGGAGTATGACACATTCTGGACGGAGCTGTGCCATGCAGAGCAGGCCCGGCTCCACGACTTTGAGGACAAAGGGGTATTTGAGGGCTGTATGCCCCTGGAGGTCATGGCCCGCCGGGGACAGGACACCCTGCGCTACGGCCCCCTGAAGCCCGTGGGACTGCCTGACCCCAGAACCGGGAGGGAGCCTTATGCCGTGGCGCAGCTCCGCCGGGATAACGGGGAGGGCACCGTTTATAATCTCGTGGGCTTTCAGACCCATCTGACCTTTCCGGAGCAGCGCCGGGTATTCGGCATGATCCCCGGCCTGGAGCACGCGGAATTTCTCCGCTACGGCGTCATGCACCGGAATACCTACCTGAAATCCCCGGGGCTGCTGAACCGCCGGTATCAGTCCATCGCGGAGCCCCGGCTGACCTTTGCCGGGCAGATGACCGGCGTGGAGGGGTATGTGGAGTCCACGGCCTCCGGCTTTGTGGCCGCCGTAGAACTGGCAAGGCGGCTCCGAGGCAGGGAGCCGGTCAACTTCCCCCGGGAAACCGCCCTGGGCGCCCTGGCCTGTTACATCAGCGACCCCACGGTGGTCAACTTCCAGCCAATGAATGTGAATTTCGGCATCATCCCCGGTTTGGGCTACCGGGTGAAGGGCAAGCGGAATAAAAACGCAGCCCTTTCCCAGCGGGCCCTGGAGGTGCTGGAGAAGCTGGATCTGCAATAAAGGAGGCGGAAACCTATGATGAAAATTGTCATCGACGCCATGGGCGGCGACCATGCGCCCCAGGCCATCACAGAGGGGGTTCTTGCGGCCCAAAGAGATTTTAAGGACTGTGCGCTCCTCCTGGTGGGCCGGGAAGAGGCGATTCGCTCCTCTCTGGCGTCGGCGGGGGGATCGGAGCTGCCGGAACGGGTTTCGATTGTCAACGCCACTGAGGTCATCACCATGGAGGACGACCCGGCAGGCGCCTTCCGCAGGAAGAAGGACTCCTCCATGACGGTGGGCCTGAACCTGGTGAAAAGCGGCGAGGGCGACGCCTTTGTCAGCGCCGGTTCCACCGGCGCCCTGCTCTCCGCCGCCACGCTGATCCTCCGGCGGGCCAAGGGGATTCGCCGGGCGGCGGTGGCCCCTGTGGTGCCCACCGGCTGTGACGGCGCGGTGCTCATTGACGGGGGCACCAACGCGGAGTGTACCCCGGAGTATCTGGCGCAGTTTGGTCTGATGGGCGCGGCCTATGCCAGGTGCGTCATGGGCAGGGAGAACCCCCGGGTGGGCCTCTTGAACATCGGCGCGGAGGCCGGAAAGGGGGACCCTCTCCACAAGGGCGCCTATGAACTGCTTTCTCAGCTGAAGGAGCGGGGCGCGCTGAACTTCACTGGCAATGTGGAGAGCCGGGAGGCCGTTTTCGGCGATGTGGATGTCATTGTGGCGGACGGGTTCTCCGGAAATATCTTCCTGAAAGCCATGGAGGGCACCGCCATGTTTATGAACGGGATGCTGAAAGACGTGTTCCAGCGGAGCGCCGGCACCAAGCTGGGCTATTTGCTGGTCAAGGACGGCTTGAAGGAGTTTAAGAAGAAACTGGATTACCGGGAGGTGGGCGGCTCCTGCATCCTGGGCATCAGCAAGCCGGTGGTGAAAGCCCATGGCTCCTCTGACGCCCGGGCAATCTACTGCGCCATCCGCCAGGCCCGCAGCGCTGTGGCGGGGAATGTCTGCCAGGCGATTGCGGAGGATGTAAATCGGAACGCGGCGCTTAACACAGTTGATGAGAAGGATTTGTAAGGGAGAATGTGCCTTTTCCGGCGCAGGATTCCCCGGCGCGGATGCACGATCAATCCCCATGCGTCAGGCGCTTTCCTTTCCGGCTGCGCCGGGGCGCAGCATGGATATTGAATCAGGGCTTCCCTAAAAAGTGAGTGACATAATATGAAAACCTTAGAAGAAAAGCTGGGCTACACCTTTCGTGACCCGAATCTGCTGAAAAATGCGCTGACCCATTCCTCTTATGCCAATGAAAACCGCTCCAAGGGCTGCGAGAGCAACGAGCGCCTGGAGTTCCTGGGGGACTCCGTGCTGGGCATGGTGGTGGCGGATTACCTGTTCCGCACCCGGGAAGATTGGCCCGAGGGGGAGCTGACCCGGTTCCGCGCCAGTCTGGTCTGCGAGGAGAACCTGGTCAATGTGGCCCATGAGCTGGATCTGGGCAGTTATCTGCTGCTGGGCAAGGGGGAGGAGGCCGGAGGAGGCCGCACCCGAAATTCCATCATCGCGGACGCGGTGGAGGCACTGCTGGCGGCGGTGTACCTGGACGGCGGCATCTCCCAGGCCAGCCGACTGATCCAGACCTATATTCTCGACTCCATCGGCACCCGGGACGCGGCGAATCAGGACTATAAGACCGCCCTGCAGGAGTTGGTTCAGCGGGAGAACGGCAAGGTTTTAAGCTATCATCTGACCGGCTCCACCGGCCCAGACCATGCAAAGACCTTCTTTGTGGAGGTGCGGCTGAACGGCGCGCCCATCGGCCGGGGCCAGGGCCACAGCAAAAAGGAAGCCGAACAGATGTCCGCCAAGGCGGGGATTCGCTTTTTAACCGGAAAATAGCCGGAAATCGGCTGGGGCATGGGGAACGATTGCGTGTCAGCGCCGGTTGCCCCGCCGGGGGGCGAGGCGCCGGCATACGAGGCTATCCCAAAGATCGTGTAACCCTCCGCCCTTCCGTCGTAGTGCAGAATCGTGACACCAGGATGGATCATTTCTCAAGAATTGAAAAAAACGCTTGACAGAGCAAAGACGGTGTGGTATACTAAGCGAGTGTTCAGGAGAGGTACGCCGGAGTGGCGGAACTGGTAGACGCCTCGGACTTAA
>CAYSNK010000046.1:0-10910 GCA_964432375.1 uncultured Oscillospiraceae bacterium
TCCACGGCCTGGTGCGGGATAATCTGGGCCGCAAGATGTCCAAGTCCCTGGGCAACGGCATTGACCCCCTGGATATGGCGGATCGGTACGGCGCGGACGCCCTGCGCTTTAACCTGGTCACCGGCAACTCCCCCGGCAACGATATGCGCTTCTACACGGAGCGCTGCGAGGCCATGAGAAACTTTGCCAACAAGATCTGGAACGCCTCCCGCTTCGTGATGATGAACCTGACCATCGAGAAAAACGGCCTGCCCGAGAAGCTGGAAATGGAGGATAAATGGATTCTCTCCAAGCTGAACGGCGTCATCCGGGCGGTGACGGACAATCTGGAAAAGTACGAGCTGGGGGTTGCCGCCCAGAATATCTATGACTTCGTCTGGGATGATTTCTGCGACTGGTATATCGAGCTGACCAAAACCCGCCTGAACAGCGGGGACGAAGCGCAGAATCGCTCCGCCCAGCAGGTGCTGTGCTATGTGCTGACGGACATTCTGAAGCTGCTCCACCCCTTTATGCCCTTTATCACGGAGGAAATCTATCAGGCCCTGCCCCATGAGGAGCCCTTCCTGATCGGCGCCCGCTGGCCGGAGTACCGGGAGGAACTGAACTTCCCCGGGGACGAGGCCGCCCTGGAAAAGGTCATGGAGGTCATCAAGGCCGTCCGCGCCCGCCGGGCGGAGCGGAGCGTGCCCCCCTCCAGGAAGGCCCACCTGACCATCGTCACCGCCGACCCCTCTGTGTATCAGGCCGGAGAGGGGTTCCTGATGCGCCTGGCCTCCGCCAGCGCCCTGACCTTCGCAGCCGAGGCCCCGGCAGACCTCACCGGCATGGTCTCCTGTGTCACCGCCGATGCCAAGCTGTTCCTGCCCCTGGCGGATCTGGTGGATCTGGCAAAGGAGCGGGCCCGGATCGAGAAGGAACTGGAAAAGGCCCGCAGGAGCCTGGAGGCCGCCCGCAAAAAGCTGTCGAACCCCAGCTTCACCGGCAAGGCCCCCGAAGCGGTGGTCGCCGGCGTGCGGGAAACCGAGGCCAAGGCGGTTGCCCTGGTCAGCCAGCTGGAGGAATCCCTGGCAAATCTGAACAAGTAAACAAAGGATGCCGCCGCTCCCGGCGGCATCCTTTCCGGCCATGGAGGAACGATATGACCTACGAGGAAGCGCTGCGCTATCTTCATTCCACTCCGAACTTCGCCCGGGGCCCCTCCCTGGAGCGTATCCGGGGGCTTCTGGAGCTGCTGGGCAGCCCCCAGAAAAACCTGCGCTTTGTCCACATCGCGGGCACCAACGGAAAGGGCTCCACCGCCGCCATGACCGCCTCTGTCTTACAGGCGGCGGGCTATCGGACGGGGCTGTATACCTCCCCCTACCTGGAGCGGTTCAACGAGCGGATGCGTTTAAACGGCGAGATGATCTCCGACGGGGAGCTGGCGGAGCTGACCGGGCGGATAAAGGACGCCGCGGAACGGCTGGAGGAGCTGGGGGTGGAATCCCCCAATGAATTTGAGCGGGTCACGGCCATCGCCTTCTGCTGGTACGCGAAATGCGGCGCGGAGGTGGTGGTGCTGGAGGTGGGTCTGGGCGGCCGCTACGACGCCACCAACGTAATTGACCCGCCGGAGGCCTGCGCCATCACCTCCATCTCCCTGGATCACACCGCGGCACTGGGAAACACCGTGGAGGAGATCGCCCTGGAAAAGGGGGGCATCCTGAAGCGGGGTTCCCCGTGCGTCCTCAGCCCGGATCAGCCGGAAGGGGTGCGGCGGGTGATCCGGGAGATCGCCGCCGGGGAACAGGTGCCCCTGATCGAGGCCGACGCCAGCCGGATTTCAGAGGTCACGCAAACCGGCCGGGGCCTTTGCTTTGCCTGGCAGGGGCTTCCGCTGCGGCTGCCCCTGTTGGGGGCGTATCAGGTTCCCAATGTCTGCACAGCGCTGAGCCTGGTGGAGTGCCTCCGAACCAGGGGCTGGAGCCTGCCGGACAGCGCGGTGCGGGAGGGCCTGGCCTCCGTTTCCTGGCCGGGGCGGCTGGAACTGATACAGGGCCGCTTCCTGCTGGACTGCGGCCATAATCCCGGGGGCATCGGCGCCCTGTGCCGGGAGCTGGACACCACCTTTCAGGGCCGTCCGGTGGCGGCGGTGATGGGGATGCTGCGGGACAAGGCGTTCCGGCAATGCCTGGGTGAGGTGGCAAAGCGCAGCGGGCAGTTTTACGCGGTTTCCCCGCCCAGCCCCAGGGCGCTGCCTGCGGAGCAGATCGCCCGGGTCGCCGCCCGATCCTGCAAGCGGGTCATCCCCTGCGCCAACGTTCCGGAGGCGGTGGAGGCGGCCTGCGCAGGGGCGCCGGAGGGGGGGCTCATCTTGATTTGCGGCTCCATTCCCCTGGTGGGCCAGGCCAGGCATTATTTGGCCCGGCGACAGCAACCAACATAAATCACAAGTAAATCCGTTTATAATGAGCGTATCAGAAGCGATGCGCTCATTTTTTATGCGGGCAAGGGGGAGACGAACAATGTCAATCAGCGGAGAGGTCGTTGACCGAAACATGACTTTGCAGATCAGGGGCGAGATCGACCACCATCAGGTAAAAAAGCTGATGCGGGAGATCGACAGCAGGATTGATCTGCACCTGCCCAGAAATCTGGTGCTGGATTTGAACGGAGTGACCTTTATGGACAGCTCAGGCATTGCGCTGCTGCTGCGGGCCTGGAAGCGAATGCGGGAATTGGAGGGAACCACAGCGGTTGTCCATGTCCCCAAGCAGGCATTCCGGGTGCTCCGGGCGGCGGGGATTGACCGCATGATGGAAATCCATTGAAAGGGGAGGTACATAATGAGAGCCTACAACACAGTTACCATAGACTTTATCAGCCGCTCGGCCAACGAGGGCTTTGCCCGCTCTGCGGCGGTATGCTTCGCCGCCCAGCTTGACCCCACGCTGGAGGAGATCAGCGACCTCAAAACGGCGGTCAGCGAGGCGGTGACCAACGCCATCGTCCATGGCTATCCGAACACCCTGGGGAAAATCACCATGAAGCTGAAGCTCTATGAGAACAGAGTGATTGAAGTCCAGGTGAAGGACAGGGGTGTGGGAATCGCGGACATCCGGCAGGCCAGAACCCCCCTCTATACCACCGGGGGCAGTGACCGCAGCGGCATGGGCTTTACCATTATGGAGAGCTTTACCGATGAGCTGAAGGTGAGATCCGCCCCGGGCAAAGGCACCACAGTCACCTTGCGGAAGAAGATCGCCAGCCGGCTGGGAGGAAACGGTTGATCGACGGTGCCCTGCTGGAGCGGGCCAAGCTGGGAGATGAGAGGGCCAGAAACCGGATCGTGGAGGAAAATGTCCGGCTGATTTGGAGCATCGTGGGCCGCTATACGGGCAGAGGGGTGGAACGGGAGGATCTCTTTCAGTTGGGTTGTATCGGAATCCTGAAGGCCATCGACGGCTTTGACCCCGCCTACGGCACCTGCTTTTCCACCTATGCGGTGCCGAAAATCGCGGGAGAGCTGCGGCGCTGCCTCCGGGATAACGGCCCGGTGAAGCTGGGGCGCGGCCTGCAGGAGCAGAACGCGGCTGTCTGGCGAAAGCGGCGGCAGTTTGTGGAGGAGGAGGGGCGGGAACCCACGCTCCTTGAACTGAGCCGGGTGACCGGCCTGACGGCTGAGGAACTGGCTCTGACGGAGAACAGCACCGGGCCGGTGCTCTCCCTCCAGGCGGAGACAGAATCGGGAACCCCCTTGGCGGAACTGCTGCGCGAGGAAGGGCAGGAGGAACGGTTCCTGGAGCATTTGGCCCTGTGGGAGGCCATCCGCAAGCTGCCACAGCGGCAGCAGATGCTGATTTTCCTGCGGTATTTCCGGGACTTTACCCAGCAGAGGACGGCAAAAGTCCTGAAGATCAGCCAGGTTCAGGTCTCCCGGCTGGAGAAAAAGGCCATTGCGCAGCTCAGAGATCTGATTTTATGAAGTGCCGGGAAGTCGGTTGACAAACGGCAGCGGAGTTGATAAAATAAAAGAACAAATCAATAACAAAAATGTCAAAGCGGTTTCAGGCCGAACAGAAATAGAGGGGTTACATACTATGAAAATCAGACAGAGAATCACCGCGCTCTTCTTAGCCGCAGGGATCACCGCAGCGCTGGCTGTCTCGGGTGCTTCGGCATCCAGCTTTAATCCGGTTGTAGACACCATTACAACCAAGAGCGACAGCCGCATTTCCAGCCTGCTGACGGCCATCGAGCTGCAGAGCTTTACCTCCCCCACGGCGGAAAAGGTGGAATCCCTGATCTCCTACTTTATCTTCGATTCCCAATACTCCGCCATAGGAGGCGACGCCTGGCCCTATACCAACGACGCCATTTGGACAACCTGTACCGATGGAAAATACACCATCAGCGGCATCAACGGCAGCGGCTGCTTTGCCTACGCAAAGTTCGTGATGAACGTCATTTACGACAAGACCGGCGACTTCCTGAAGGAGGGCGAGGGGGCGGGAGCGATCACGGCCTCCGGCCTGGAAGCCTTCCTCCGGGCCAACGCCCAGGCCGGCGAGCATCTTCGCCTGGGCAACATTCACTCCGTGGTGTTTATCTCCTGCGACGCCAACGGCTTCTATTATCTGGACACCTGGAGCGCGTATCATGTAACCCTCCACTATACCACCTTTGAAAAGTTTGCTTCGGCCTGCAACGAATCCACCTCCTCTGTGGAACTGGGCCTCTACAACGCGAATCCCAATGTCAATGACGTTTCCAAGCAGCAGGGCGACGGCAGCGTGCAAACCGGCATTGTCATCTCCCCCAACCGTTATCCCTCGGGCCAACTGGTGAAAGGCAACTATTTCAATCTGACCGGCTCCATCACGTCCGTCCAGGAGATCAGCACCTTTATCGGAACGATCTACAACACGGCGGGCTCGGTTATCCAGAGCAGGACGGAAAAATCCGGGGGCACCTATATCGACATTGCCTCCAGCGAGGTCAACAATCTGAGCTTTGGCTCCCTGGATGAGGGCAGCTATTACCTGGAATATGAGGTGACAGACGTGGCCGGTACCCGGGTGATCTGGTCCAGCGATACCTTTTCTGTGACGGACGCCGTATCCACCTTGAGCATCAACCCGGAAAGCTATCCCTCCGGCAGCTTTACCCCCAGGGCCTATGACCTGACCGGGACCGTGACCTCCAACTACAATATCACCTCTGTGGCCGGTTTCATCGACAACGAGAACGGCGATACGCTGTATACCGCCACGATTCTGGACATCAACGCCAAAACCTTTGACATTGAAAATTCCGGCATCGACAACGCCTTGAAATTTGGGGAGCTGACGCCCGGCAACTATTACCTGATCTATACCGCCTCGGACACCTCCGGCAATTCCGTCACCTGGCGCAGCCCGGTGATCACCGTGTCGGACTCCGACGATGGCGAGGATGGCGGGGAAACCGATGCCATCACCATTCATCCCACCAGCTATCCCACCGGAAATATCAGTGCGAAGGCGTTTACCCTCAGAGGGACGATTTCCTCCTCCGGAAGCAAGCTCACCTCCGTCACCGGCAGCATTGTCCGGGCCAACGGGACCGTGTCGCAAACCGTGACGGAATCCGTCAGCACCGGCAGCTTCGACCTCTCCGGCAGCACCATTGATTCCAACCTGAAATTCGGTCAGCTGGGCGCGGGCTATTATAAGCTGGTCTATCAGGCCACCAATTCCGGCGGCATAACGGAAACCTGGACCAGCCCCGTCTTTGCGGTTGCGGGAAAGACCCTGTTCACCGATGTGACCAATTCCGGCGATTGGTATTACAATTCCGTTTATGCCATGGCGGACAGCGGCTACCTGGCAGGCTATGACAACGGGAACGGAACCTACTCCTATAAACCGGACAACGCCGTGGCCCGAGTGGAGGCCGTTTCCCTCCTGTATCAGGTTTATTGCGGAGGGCACGGAACTCCTGACCTGACGGGCAAAACCGTGCCCTTTACCGATACGGTCTCCGGCAGCTGGTATGATCCCGCCCTGACCTGGGCGTACAACGCGGGGGTGATCGCCGGTACCTCGGCTACCACCTTTGACCCCTTTGGAACGCTGACCCGGGAGCAGTTTGCCGTGATCCTATACAACTACGCGGTCTACAACGGGTATGACACCAGCGCGTCCGCCGACCTGTCCGCCAAATTTACGGATGCGGACGAGGTCAGCGATTTCGCGAAAACCGCGATGCCCTGGGCCAACGCGAAGGGGCTCCTCAACGGCATGGGAGACGGCACCATCAAGCCCAAGGGCGCGGTGAGCCGGGCCCAGGCCGCCACGATCCTGTGGTCCCTGACAAAGAACGGGCTTGCCTGATGGGGAATGTCTGCGCCGCCGGGCCATCCATGATTTATAAACCTCAAAAACCTCCGCCCAGCCCTTTCGGGTTCAGGCGGAGGTTTTTTCCCTTTTGGTTCCCGGGCGCTGTCAGAAGCAGATAACCGAGAGATAGACCCCGTAAGCGGCCAGACAGAGCACCCCCTGCCAGCGCTGGAGCTTTTGCGTGACCAACGGGGGCAGGACGGCGACGCAGGAAATCCCCAGGCAGACCGGCAGATCCAGACCCAGGGTGGAGACGGAGACGGGCAAAGTTCCGCCGGAAACCAGCACACAGACCGGAAGGACAAGGGTCATATCAATGACGTTCGCCCCGATGATATTCCCCACAGAGAGGGAGGATTCGTGCCTTCGGATGGCGGTGATGGTGGTCACCAGCTCCGGCAGGGAGGTGCCGATGGAAATGGCGGTCAGTGAAATCACCTTCTCTGAAATTCCGATCTGCCGGGCAATGGCGCTGCCATTGTTCACCAGAAGCTGGGAGCCGACCACAATCGCCGCGGCGCCCAGGATGAATTTGACCAGGTTTGGAGCCAGTTCCTCCCGGTGATATTCCCGATGGGCCTGGGCATCCGGCGTTTTTCTGCCGGAACGCAGGTTTTCGGCGGTAAACAGCGCCAGAAGGATCAGCAGCACAACGCTCCCGGAAAGCCCCAGCGCGCCGCTGCCGCTTCCGACCCAGACGGCCAGGATCACCGCCAGGAAAAGGACGCCCTTTGGCAGGAAATCCTTTCGCCTGGCAATCGAAGGAATAAAGAGCACGCTGAGGGCAAAGATCAGGCCGGTGTTGGCGGTGACAGATCCAACGGCATTGCCGATGGCCATCTCAATTTTCCCCTGAGAGGCGGCGATTCCGGAGACAAACAGCTCCGGCAAGGTGGTGGCGAGGCTGACAATCGTGGCGCCGACCACGAATTTGGGAACGCCGGACACCTCCGCGATCCAGGCGGCTGCGTCCACAAACGCGTCCCCGCCCTTGATAATCAGGATCAGCCCGACAACAAAGAGGATAAAAATAATCCATGCGCTGCTCATGTTCGATCACTCCAAAATAACGCTCTTGAGGAACCCCCCCCCGGATCAATGCGCCATCGAGGGTTCGCGGCTACCCTATTGTACGAGGGAAAAGGCGATTTGTCAAACCCCTTGCCAATCTGTCGTTGTTATGATATAATTCCCTTGTTTATAAAAATGAACATGGTGAGAGGTTTTTTCAATGGAAGAACAGAAAAAAAGAATGCTTTCCGGTATTCAGCCCTCCGGTGACCTGCACTTGGGCAATTATCTCGGCGCGATCAAGAACTGGGCTGAACGCGCCGAAACCTATGATTGCTATTATTTCATGGCGGATATGCACACCCTGACCGTCCGCCAGGTTCCCGCAGAGCTCCGCCGCCGCACCCTGGAACAGCTGGCAACCTATATCGCCTGCGGCCTGAACCCGGAGAAGAACACCCTGTTTATTCAGAGCCATATCCCCGCCCACGCCCAGCTTGCCTGGATTCTGGACTGCTACACCATGTTCGGCGAACTCTCCCGCATGACGCAGTTCAAGGATAAGAGCGCGAAGAATGCAGACAATATCAACGCCGGCCTGTTTACCTATCCCGTTCTGATGGCCGCCGATATTCTGATTTATCAGCCGGACTACGTCCCCGTCGGGGAGGATCAGAAGCAGCACGTTGAAATCTGCCGGGATATTGCCAAGCGCTTTAACAGCATTTACGGCCAGGTGTTCAAAATGCCGGAGCCCTATATTCCCAAGGAGGGTGCCCGGGTCATGAGCCTAAACGCCCCTGACAGCAAGATGTCTAAATCCATGCCCGAGGGCTGCGTCTTTATGATGGAGAAGCCGGAGGATATTATGCGCAAGTTCAAGCGCGCCGTCACCGACAGCGACACGGTGAACTGCGTCCGGTTTGACCCCCAGAACAAGCCCGGCGTATCCAATCTGATGCAGATCTACGCGGCCTGCACCGGCAAGACCTATGAGCAGATCGAGCTGGAGTTTGAGGGCAAGGGCTACGGCGCCCTGAAGCCCGCCGTGGGGGAAGCGGTTGTGGAAACCCTGCGCCCCATCCGGGAGGAATCCCAACGCCTCCTGGCGGACAAGGCGTATCTGGAGGGAGTTTATAAGGCCGGGGCGGAAAAGGCCAGCTATGTGGCCAATCAAACGCTGCGCAAGGTCTATAAGAAGGTGGGCTTTCTTCCCCGATAACTCGTAAAGGAGCCTTTGTCCCATGTTTACCAATTACAATGTGGCCATCATTGTGGTGCTTGCGCTGGTACTGGCCTGTGTTGTCACCTATCTGCTGACCCCCGCAGTAAAGCTCCTTGCCTGCCGGATCGGGGCCATCGACGTGCCAAAGGACAACCGGCGGATGCACAAAGAGCCGATCCCCCGCATGGGCGGCCTGGCCATTTTCCTTGGCTTTTTCTTTGCCGTCCTGCTCTTCAACCAGTTTACGGGCCAGATGAAGAGCATGATGTTTGGCGCGGTCATCATCGTCATTCTCGGTGTCCTGGATGACCGCTTTACCCTGAAAGCAGGGCCAAAGTTCCTGATTCAGATTGCGGCCGCGCTGATTGCCGCCCTTGGCGGAAATGCCATCCATGTGATTTCCAACCCCAATGTCTTTTCCCCCGACCCCTATTGGAATCTGGGGGCCTGGTCCATTCCCATCAGCGTCCTGTGGATCGTGGCCATCACCAACGCCGTAAACCTGATTGACGGGCTGGACGGGCTGGCGGTTGGGGTTTCCAGCATTTCCTCCATCACGATGCTTGTCATAGCCCTGCTGGTGTCTGACGGGGAGGTGGCCGTCACCATGGGCGCCCTCTGCGGCGCCTGCCTGGGCTTCCTGCCATACAATAAAAACCCCGCCCAGATTTTTATGGGCGATACCGGGTCCACCTTCCTGGGGTATATTCTGGCCGTTACCTCGATTCAGGGGCTGTTCAAGTTCTATTCCCTGATCTCCTTCGTGGTGCCCTTCCTGATGCTGGGGCTGCCCATTTTTGACACCGCCTTCGCCTTTTTCCGCCGCATCAGCCACGGCCAGAACCCCATGAAGGCGGACAGAAGCCATGTCCACCACCGGCTCATTGATATGGGGCTGAACCAGAAGCAGGCGGTGGCGGTGCTCTATGTCATCTCCGCCATCCTGGGGGTCTGCGCGGTGGTGCTGACCACCAGCGGCGCGCTCCGCGCCCTGATTTTCCTCGCCGCCTTTGTGGTGGCCGGGCTGGTTGCCTGGGGAATCCTGACCAATCGGACGGAGCATACGGAGGACCCTCCGGCGGAACGGGCGGAGGCCGCCCTGGGCCCCGAGGCGGAGCAGGAGAGCGGCGAGACAGAGGAGAAAGTTGAATGAAACCGATCAAAGTGATGACGATTTTCGGCACCCGGCCCGAGGCCATCAAGATGTGCCCCCTGATGCTGGAGATGCGGAAGCATCCGGAGCTGGAGCCTGTCTGCTGCGTAACCGCCCAGCATCGGGAGATGCTGGACGCGGTGCTGGAAATTTTCGGCGTGAAGCCGGACTACGACCTGAATATCATGCAGCCCCGGCAGACTCTTTCCATGATTACCTCCAAGTGCTTGACCGGCATGGACGCCGTCCTGGAGGAGGCAAAGCCGGATCTGGTGCTGGTTCACGGGGATACCTCTACCACCTTCGCCGGCGCCCTGGCCGCTTTCTACCACCAGATCCCGGTGGGTCATGTGGAGGCGGGGCTGCGCACCTGGGATAAGTATTCCCCTTTCCCGGAGGAAATCAACCGGCGGCTGACCGGCAGTATTGCCGAGCTGCATTTCGCGCCGACGGCATCCAACCGGGAGAATCTGGCGAAGGAAAATATCACAAAGAACGTGTTCATCACAGGCAACACGGTGATCGACGCGCTGAAAACCACGGTCAGGGCCGACTACCGGTTCTCCACCCGGGAGCTGAATCAGCTTGACTTTGCGGGCAAAAAGATTCTCTGCGTCACCTGCCACCGCCGGGAGAATTATGGCGAGCCGATGCGCCAGATCATGACCGCCCTGAGACGGATTGCATCGGACTTTCCCCAGGTAGAGCTTGTTTACCCGGTACATCTGAGCCCTGTGGTGCAGGAGGCCGCAGGCAGGTATCTGGCCGGTGCTCCCGGCGTCCACCTGATCGATCCGCTGACCGCCGATGAAATGCACAACCTGGTGGCCAGGTGCTACCTGGTGTTGACCGACTCCGGGGGCTTGCAGGAGGAGGCTCCCGCCCTGGGGAAGCCTGTCCTGGTCATGCGCCGGGAGACAGAGCGGCCGGAGGCCGTGGCCGCCGGGACGGTGAAGATTGCCGGCGTGGAGGAGGAAACCATCTACCGGATGGCCAAGGAGCTGATTGAAAATCCCGCCGCCTATGACGCCATGGCCCACGCGGTAAACCCCTACGGTGACGGCAACGCCTGCCGCCGCATCATCGAGGCGATCCTCTATTACTTTGGCCGCAGAGCGGATAAGCCGGAGGACTTCGCGGCTGACTAAGGAAGGTCTGA
>CAYSNK010000047.1:0-10763 GCA_964432375.1 uncultured Oscillospiraceae bacterium
CCGGCAAGGGCCTGTCCTATGGCGGCTCCCTGGCCCGGACCGAGGCCACCGGCTATGGCCTGTGCTACTTCGCGTCGGCCCAGATGCGGGACAACGGCCAGTCCTTCGAGGGCAAGCGGGTGGTTGTCTCCGGCTCCGGCAATGTGGCCACCTACGCAAACCAGAAGGCCACCCAACTGGGCGGCAAGGTTGTCGCCATGTCCGACTCCGATGGTTATATTGTGGACGAGAACGGCATTGACTATCAGGTCATTCAGGAGATCAAGGAGCGGAAGAGGGCCCGCATCAAGACCTATCTGGAGTATGTTCCCACCGCTTCCTATGTGGAGGGCAGCCGCGGCATCTGGACGGTTCCCTGCGACATCGCTCTTCCCTGTGCAACCGAGAACGAGCTGGATGAGGCGAGCGCCCGCGCATTGATCGCCAACGGCTGTATCGGCGTCTTTGAGGGCGCCAATATGCCCTGCACCCCGGAGGCGATTGCCGCCATCAAGGGCGCGGGCCTGATGTTCTCTCCCGCCAAAGCCTCCAACGCCTGCGGCGTGCTGTGCTCCGGCCTGGAGATGAGCCAGAACTCCGAGCGCCTGTCCTGGAGCTTCCAGGAGGTGGACCGCAAAATGAAGGGCCTGATGGAGGACATCTATGCCACCTGCGCCGCTGCAGCCGAGCAATACGGCATGAAAGGGGACATCCAGGCCGGCGCCAATATTGCAGGCTTCCTGAAGGTGGCCGACGCCATGCTTGCCCAGGGCGTTTGCTGACCTGACGGCGGAACCGGCAAGCTCTCTCGAAAATGCAAGGGAAGCTCTGAACAAATCGGCGAAAGCGGTTTGTTCAGAGCTTCTCTTTTCGCTGTTGGGCGCCATTCGGCGGTTCCGGACCGTTCAGCAGAAAACGTATTTTTCCAGGCGGTCAAACGCCTCCCGCACCCGGCTGGTGGGAACCGCCAGGTTCATCCGGATGGCATAGGGCCGATGGAAGGGGCGGCCATCCTGCCAGGTCACTCCCACGTCCCAGCCCCTGCGGAGCAGATCCTCCAGCGGCCTGCCATGGACGCGGCACCACTCCTCGCAGTCCAGATAGAGCATATAGGTGCCCTCCGGCTTCGCCAGGGAGACCCCGGGAAATTTCCTCCGGATCAATTCGCAGGCATAGTTCACGTTTTCGCTGAGTACCTGCCGCAGCTCATCCAGCCACTGCGCGCCCTCCTCGCTGTATGCGCCGATCAGCGCGTGCATGGAGAGCACATTCATCCCGTTATAGTGGGTGCGGGCGGAGACAGAATCCACCCGATCCCTCAGATAAGGGTTATAAATGATGTGATAGGAGCCGATCAGCCCGGCCAAATTAAAGGTCTTGCTGGGGGCATAGACCGCAATGG
Source organism: uncultured Oscillospiraceae bacterium (assembly GCA_964432375.1). GTDB lineage: Bacteria > Bacillota > Clostridia > Oscillospirales > Oscillospiraceae > JAJQBJ01. Next base: position 1,382 of record CAYSNK010000047.1, read on the forward strand.
TGCGGTTCCGGGCATCCAAGCTGACGCTTTGGGTTGGGGTATGCCGATGGCCGTTGAGCAGGAGGTCGCTCCAAATCTCGTCGGAGAGCACGATCACATCATTCCTCTGATAGACCTCCATGGCCCTGCGGATCTCCTCCGGCTCCCAGACCCGGCCGCAGGGATTGTGGGGGCTGCAGAATACGGCAAAGTGAATCCTGTGCTCCTTGATTTTCCGCTCCATGTCCTCGTAATCCATGCGCCAGATCCCGTTCTCGTCCCGATACAGGTCGCTGAGCACGATCTCCCTGCCGTTGTCCGTGATGCTGTGGGTAAACCCGATGTAGGTGGGGCTGTGGAGCAGCACCGGCTCCCCCGGGGCGGTAAACGCCGCAAGGGAGGAAACCACGCAGCCCAGCACCCCGTTCTCATACCCGATTTCGGCGGCGGTCAGGCCCTCTGCGCCGTTTCTCTCCCTGTGCCAGCGGATAATGGCGTCATAATACTCTCTCCTGGGCTTGAAATAGCCGAAGGCGGGATGCTCTGCGCGCCGGATAATGGCCTCTGTAATCGACGGGGCCGTGGGGAAATTCATATCCGCCACCCACATGGGGATGGAATCAAACCCCTCCTTGGGGGGCGCCGGCGCAAAGCCGGAGGTGCGGCTCAGCCCGTCCACCGCCAGGGCGTCCTTGCCGTGGCGGTCCATGATGCTTGTAAAATCATATTTCATGGCGCTTTTCTCCTTTTTCGCGGCACATCAGCCGGGATAGACATACAGGATCGGATCACTTTGATCGGTTTCCCCCAGATATTCCTCCAGGCACAGGCCGGACTCATAGATGGCCTTTGCATTCTCCCGGCCCACATAGCGGTAGTGCCAGGGCTCGTAATCCGTGGCGGTGATGTCCTCCTTGCCCTCCGGATAGCGCAGGATGAAGCCGTACTGCCAGGCGTTTTCCGCCAGCCATTCATAGACCTCATACCCTGCGGAGTGAACGCCGTCCGCGTTGATGTCCACCGCCAGCCCGGTCTGATGCTCGCTGGTGCCGGGAACCGCCACCCAAAGCATGGCCTCTGCGGTGGCGTCCTCCACGGAATAGCCCTCGGAGAGATACCCCTCGATCTTCTCGTTCATCAGCTCGATCTGGCGCTCTGTGGTGCGGTAGCCGGAGGCCACAACCGGGTAGACCCCCTGGGCGCGCATATCATCGAACATCTGCTGGAGGTCGGGATAGATGCGCTCATCCACCTCATATCCGTTGGAGAGGGTGACGGTGCTCACCTCATAGCCCTCGGGGATGGCGTTCCACCGGTTCACCAGAAGCATCTGCCAATCCTCCCCGTCAGAGGAACTGCCGGGATCAGAGGGTTCCGCCGGGGCCGCCGTCTCTCCCGGCGCTCCGCTTTCCGCAGAGGGGGTTGACACAGGCGAAACACTATCTGTCACCGCCGGGGTTTCCCCGCCGCCCGGATTCTCCGCTCCCCCATCGGACCGGGAGGCCATCATTTTTCCCGCAGCAACAGCCAGCAGGAGCAGCAGCACCACTGCGATGAGCAGCGCCAGCTTAGCGCCCGGGCCTTTCCTCCTGCGGCGCCGCGCAGTTTCCCGTCTGCCCGGACGGTATCTTTCGTCACGCATACAAACCCCTCGCTTCCAGAATAATCATGCCTATTATATCACAAATTCCATCCGATTCGCGAAATCAGGCCATATTTGGCGGGCGGAAGAGGAACCCGATCTCCTCCGTCTGCCGCCCATTATACCCCGGAATCTCCGGCAAGTCCTTACGTTTCTTTGAAAGAAGTTTGAAAAAAGGTTGAAAAGGAACGGCGCCTGACCTCGTAAATGGGCTCAGGCGCCGTTCATCTGTCGTGGGGGGCACTCCCCGGGGTTCCTCTTATTCGGCCAGGGCCGCGCCCAGGGCCCGGCAATCCCCCAGGGCCTTTTCATCCGGCTCATAGTTTGCCGTGACGCAGTCCCGGGCCAGGTCAGCCCCCTGCCTCCGGCAAGTCTCCTCCCAGGTGCGCATCCACTCGCCGTCTCCCCAGCCGTAGGAGCCGAACAGCCCGATCCGTTTGCCGCTCAGCTTCGGCATACACGCCTCAAAGACAGGGGCAAACTCGCTGTCCTCCAGTTCCTCCGCCCCCATTGCCGGGCATCCGAAGGCAACGGTGTCATACTCCTCCATCATCCCGGCGGAAAACACCGCCACAGGCAGCACCTCGGCCTCGGCGCCAGCGCCCAGGGCGCCCTCCGCCACGGCATTTGCCATGGTTTCGGTGTTGCCGGTTCCGCTCCAATATACGATTGCCACTTTTTTCACGGGAAATCCATCCTTTCGATCCATTCTTTTCTCGCCTCACCGTGGGTCACCTGCGGGTTCACGCGTTGACGGTGAGCTGCTCCACGGGGGCGCCCTGCCGCATCCTGGCGCAGTAGTCCGCTGTGCAGCGGCGATACCGCTGAAAGGTGCGGCGGGCCTTCTCCTCGTCCCCGTAGACCTTCCAGCAGCCCACGCATTTACAGTGGGCCGCGCCATAGCGGATAAACCCATCCACATCCTCCGGCGGGTATCCCAGAAACAGCCCGATCTCATGGGGAAACGCCCCGTCCGTTTGCAGCTTCCGCACCAGCTTTGCCAGGCAGCGGCCGGAGCAGCCGGTGGGATAGCCCATGGCAGAAAGCAGCCTGGCCGCCTCCGGGTCGGCCAGATCCCCCTCCAGCCGGCGGGGACGGTAGAGATAAATCAGGGCCTTTCCCTCCTGATAGCGCAGGGGTAAGACCCGAAGCCCTTTGCCGCTCAGCCGCAGGTTCATCTCCCGGATATCCCGCTTCAGTTCCTCCCGCGAACCGTAGCCGCAGGAAAACATACTGGCGGTTTTCAGCCCGGCCAGCGTCGGCGCACAGAAGCGCACCACCAAATCGTCAGGCATGAACCGCGTGCGCCTCCAGAATGCCGCGCAGGGCGCTCATGGAGCTGGAACGGGATCTTGCGATCACGGTATTGGCCCCCTTCAGTTCTCTCAGGGCGGAGCGCACCATTTTATGGGACATGGTGCCGGTGAAGAACACCGTCAGATCCGGGCTGCCCAATTTGTTCTTCAGTCCCCCCGCAGGCTTGACAAAAATCTTGGCCCGGCATTGGTATTCCTCGCAAAGCTCCTTATACTGGCGCTCCATACATTCATTTCCACCTAAAATCACTACGCTCATGGGTTCATCTCCCTTTCTTAGAATGAGTTAGCTATGTCTAACTCATGGTGTGAAGAAGAAGCGCCACGGCGCCTTGCCCGCGACGCTTCCTCTCTATTATTGACTGACGGCTACCACAATATACGCACCGATTTGCAATCGGAAATCGCCCTTGCGCCGCCCGAACCTGCTTTACTTCCGCTTTTCCCCGCAGCCATAGCCGCAGCTTCCGCCGCCGCAGGAGCCGCAGGAAGCGCAGGAGCCGCAGCTTCCGCCGCAGGAGGATTTGCCGTTCTTTCTGTCCCGGAGGATTCCGCGGACAATGAAGCCCACAACGGCACACACAACCAGCAGCACCAGAATCGTGCCGATGTTTGCAGACAGCCATGAGATCATAACAATTCCCCCTCTTGTAAAATCTTGCTCAGCGCTTTCTCAGGTGTTGGCCTTTGCCGCAGCCTTTTCCAGCTTCTTTGTGCCCTTCGCGGGGCGGAGCAGCAGATAGAAGAAGCAGATAACCAGCAGGATCGCCACGATGGAGCCGATCCCGAAGTGGCCGGTAAACAGCATACCCAGCTGATAAATCACGAGGCCCACCAGGTACGCGAAGCCGCACTGATAGCCGACGGCGATCCAGAACCACTTCACGCTGTTCATCTCCCGCTTAATAGCGCCCATTGCCGCGAAGCAGGGAGCGCACAGCAGGTTGAAGGTCAGGAACGCGAAGCCGGAAATCGCGGTGAACGCCGCGCCCATTGTCTCATAGACTGTGCCGGAGCCGGTGCCGTAGAGGATACCCAGGGTACCCACGATGTTTTCCTTTGCAATCAGGCCGGTGATGGAAGCCACGGTTGCCTGCCAGTTGCCGAAGCCCAGGGGCTTGAAGATCCAGGCAATCGCGCCGCCGATGGTGGCCAGGATGGAGAGATCCAGCTGATCCTCTTCCAGCATGGTGAACACACCGTCCACAAAGCCGAAGAAGGACAGGAACCAGACAATGATCGTGGACAGCAGGATGATGGTGCCGGCCTTCTTGATGAAGGACCAGCCGCGCTCCCACATGGAGTGCAGGATGGTGCCCACGGTGGGCAGATGGTAGGCGGGCAGCTCCATCACAAAGGGAGCGGGGTCCCCTGCGAACAGCTTGGTCTTTTTCAGGATGATGCCGGAGCAGATGATCGCCGCAATCCCCATAAAGTAGGCGGCAACCGCGATCAGGGCAGAGCCTCCGAAGATGGCCCCCGCGATCATGGCGATAAAGGGCTGCTTTGCGCCGCAGGGGATAAAGGTGGTGGTCATAATCGTCATTCGGCGATCCTTTTCGTTTTCAATCGTGCGGGACGCCATGATGCCGGGCACGCCGCAGCCCATGCCCACCAGGAAGGGGATAAAGGACTTGCCGGACAGACCGAACTTGCGGAACACGCGGTCCAGGATGAACGCGATACGGGCCATATAGCCGCAGGTCTCCAGGAAAGCCAGGAAGATAAACAGAACCAGCATCTGGGGAACAAAGCCCAGGACAGCGCCGACACCGGCCACAATGCCGTCCAGGATCAGGCCCTGGAGCCAGTCGGCGCAGTTGATGGCGCTCAGGCCGTTCTCCACCAGGACGGGGATGCCGGGCACCCAAATGCCGTAGTCAGCGGGATCTGGTTCCGCGCAGCCATACTGCGCATATACTGCGGCGGCGGCGGCCAGATCCTCGCCGTTGGCGGTGGCGTCCTCCACAGCCAGGGTCTCCTCGTCCTCCACCTGATAAACAACCTCGTGATCGGCGGTGAACTGAGCGGCAAAGCCGTTCAACGCGGCAACGGCGGCGGTTTCATCAAATTCCTCGGACTCGGTGTCCAGCGCGTCGGCCACGGTGCCGTCGTCATACTCGTCCAGGAACCCGTAGACAATGCCGCTTGCCTCTGCGAACTCATCGGCGGCGTCGCCGTAATCGCCGCTGCCAATGGCCAGCAGGTGCCAGCCGTCACCAAACAGGCCGTCATTCGCCCAGTCGGTCGCCCAGGCGCCCACGGTGCCCATGGAGATGTAATAAACCAGGAACATGATCACCGCGAAGATGGGCAGGGCCAGCCACCGGTTGGTGACGATCCGGTCGATTTTATCCGAGGTGGTCAGCTTGCCGGCGTTCTTCTTTTTGTAGCAGCCCTTGATAATGCCGCCGATGTAGATATAGCGCTCATTGGTGATGATGGACTCGGAATCGTCGTCCAGCTCTTCCTCCGCCGCGGCAATATCCTTTTCAATGTGGTCGATCACATTCTGGGGCAGATTCAGCTGAGCCATGACCTTTTCGTCCCGCTCGAAGATCTTGATTGCGTACCAGCGCTGCTGCTCCTCGGGCTGGTCATGAAGGACGGCCTCCTCGATATGGGCAATCGCGTGCTCCACCGGGCCGGAGAACGTGTGCATCGGCAGGGTCTTGCCATGCTTTGCCGCCTGGATCGCGGCCTCCGCAGCCTCCATCACGCCATCGCCCTTCAGGGCGGAGATCTCAACCACCTGGCAGCCCAATTCCCGGGACAGCTCGGCCACGTTGATCTTATCGCCGTTCTTTTTGACCAGATCCATCATGTTGATGGCAACGATCACGGGAATCCCCAGCTCGGTCAGCTGAGTGGTCAGATACAGATTGCGCTCCAGATTGGTGCCGTCGATGATATTCAGAATGGCGTCCGGGCGCTCGCCGATCAGGTAATTTCTGGCTACGACCTCCTCCAGCGTGTAGGGGGACAGGGAATAGATGCCGGGCAGGTCCATGATGGTGACATCGCTGTGCTTCTTCAGCTTGCCCTCTTTCTTCTCAACGGTGACACCGGGCCAGTTGCCCACAAACTGGTTTGCGCCGGTCAACGCATTGAACAGGGTGGTTTTCCCGCTGTTCGGGTTGCCCGCAAGGGCGATACATAAACTCATACTGCAACATCCTCTCTTAACGATTAGAATTAACTAACTTAGTTCTTAAAAAATAGAGTGATTTCGCTAACCGGTCACTCGATCTCAACCATCTCGGCGTCTTCCTTGCGCAGGGAGAGCTCATAGCCCCGGACAGTGACCTCCACAGGGTCGCCCAGCGGGGCAACCTTGCGAATATAGATCTCCGTGCCCTTGGTGATGCCCATATCCATAAAGCGGCGCTTGATCGCGCCGGTTCCATGGAGCTTCACGACCTTGACCGTTTCGCCTATCCTGACCTCTTTCAATGTTTTCATACCGACATCCTCCTTTTTCTGCAATCACATTCAAATCATGATCTTCTGAGCCATCTCTTTGCTGACAGCGACCCGGGCTTCCTTGACGTTGACGATGACGTTGCCGCCGATGGTGGCGATCACGCTGACCGTGCCGCCCACAACAAAGCCCAGATTCTCAAGATGCTTCCTGACCTCCGGCTTGCCGCCGATCCTTTTGATGATATTTGTCTCTCCCACGGAAGCGAGCGTTAACGGCATCATACTGACACTTCACGACCTTTTCTTTTCCGGAACCTCCGAACGGCGCCGCTGCCGGCTGATTCGGAGCTTCCTATCTCTCTGCTGATTAGGGGGCACTAACCGATGTTTAGCCTTAAAGTTAGACTTTCCTAACCGTATATATCATAGACTCATTTCAAGGGTTTGTCAATGGCTTTTTTTCACTTTTTCCGCTTTTTGAAAGATTTGGGCGTTTCGCCGACAGGCTCTCCCTCCCCCTTGGGGCAAAATCACCATTTTAGCCAGGAGGCCCCCCGGAAAAAGGGGCGCCCGGAGATTCATCCGGGCGCCCCTTGATTCACGCGGCAGGGGAAAAACGATACGGGAAAACGGGCCTCACAGGACTTGCTCACTCCACATAGAACAGCATCTGAGAGTAGGTGGGCAGGGGCCAATAGTCCTCGCCGCAGGTGATTTCGATCCGGTCTGCGGCGGCCCGCAAGGTGGTCATGCAGGGAATGACCTCGTCGTGATAGCAGCGGGCCTGCTCCATGCCCTCCAGATTCTCCGCCTTGGTCAGGACGCTCTCCAGCTCGTCGGCGGCCTCGTTCATGGCGTCGGTCTGGGTGGAGACGGAGGTCAGGATTCGCTTTTCCGTGTCGATGGAGAGGGTATCGCAGACAGCCCGCTTCGCGGAGGCGGTGGAAGCCACGTCTGCCTGGAATTTCAGGGCGGCGGGGATCAGCTTTCTGCGGGCCATGCCCAGCATGGTCTTTGCCTCGATGTGCAGGACCTTGGAGTAGTGCTCCACCTCCACCTCATAGCGGGACTGAACCTCTATGGGGCTCATCACGCCGAAGCTGTTGAACAGCTCGATATTCTTCTCGGCCAGCAGTGCGGGCAGGGCGTCCACCGTGGACTTCAGGTTGTATAGCCCCCGCCTTTCCGCCTCTTTCTCCCACTCCTCAGAGTAGCCGTTGCCGTTGAAGAGCACCCGCTTGTGGTCGCGGATGGTGCGCTTTACCAGGGCGATCACGGCGGAATCAAAGTCCTCCGCCTGCTCCAGCTCGTCGGCATAGCCTTTCAGCTCCTTGGCCACGGCGGTGTTCAGGACGGTGTTGGCGTCGGACAGGTTCTGAGAGGAGCCGGGCATACGGAACTCAAACTTGTTGCCGGTGAACGCGAAGGGGGAGGTGCGGTTCCGATCCGTGGTGTCCTTGGCGAACTTGGGCAGGACATCGACCCCCAGATCCATCCTGATCTTGGGGGCGGCGGTGTAGCTGTCGTTGTCGGAGGTGATGGCCTCAATGACATCTGCCAGTTCCTCGCCGACGAAAATGGAGATGATGGCGGGAGGCGCCTCCTGCGCGCCCAGACGGTGGTCGTTGCCGGGGGTTGCCACGGTGACCCGCAGCAAATCCTGATACTCGTCAACCGCCTTGATGACAGCGGCCAGGAACAGCAGGAATTGCAGGTTTTCCTTGGGGGTCTCGCCGGGGTCCAGCAGGTTCATGCCGGGGGCGGACATGGACCAGTTGTTGTGCTTGCCGGAGCCGTTGACGCCGGCAAAGGGCTTTTCGTGCTGGAGGCAGACCAAGCCGTGGCGCTCGGCGATTTTTTTCATAAGCTCCATGGTCAGCAGGTTGTGGTCGATTGCAATGTTGGTGGTGTCAAAGATGGGCGCCAGCTCGTGCTGAGCGGGGGCCACCTCGTTGTGCTTGGTCTTTGCGGGGATGCCCAGCTTCCACAGTTCGTCGTCCAGCTCCTTCATAAAATCGGATACGATGGGCCGGATCACCCCGAAATAATGCTCCTCCAGCTCCTGACCCTTGGCGGGCGCCGCGCCGTACAGGGTGCGGCCGGTCAGGATCAGATCCTCACGGGCCTCGTAATCCTCCTTGCGGATCAGGAAAAACTCCTGCTCCGGGCCCACGGTGGTGGAAACGTGGTCAACTTCCTTGCCAAACAGCTTCAGGATGCGGCACGCCTGCTCGGACAGGACGGACATGGAGCGCAGCAGAGGGGTTTTCTTGTCCAGCGCTTCGCCGGTGTAGGAGCAGAACGCGGTGGGGATGCAAAGCACCTCGTCCTTGATAAACGCGTAGCTGGTGGGGTCCCACGCGGTATAGCCCCGGGCCTCGGCAGTGGCGCGCAGGCCGCCGGAGGGGAAGGAGGATGCGTCAGGCTCGCCCTTGATCAGCTCCTTGCCGGAAAACTCCATAATCGCGGTGCCGTCGGCGTTGGGCGAGATAAAGCCGTCGTGCTTCTCGGAGGTAATGCCGGTCAGGGGCTGGAACCAGTGGGTATAATGGGTGGCGCCCTTTTCCATTGCCCAGTCCTTCATCACCGTGGCAACGATATTTGCCACATCCAGATTCAGGGGCTTGCCGCTTTCGATGGTGGCCATCAGGCTCTTATAAGTAGCCTTGGGGAGGCGCTGCTTCATAACGTGCTCGTTGAACACGAGGGAACCATACAGTTCCTGGGTATTTGCTGCCATAACACTCATTCTCCTTTTTCACCAAATCGTCATATCAATCGATTCCGCTCATAAAAAAAGGTGCTGTGAGTATGCAACCGCAGTTTCACAGCACCTTTGCTTGATGGGTTTCATTTTAATCCTCTGCCCTGCAAAAGTCAACGGCTTTTTTGGAGTTTCTCTCGTTTTTTGCAAGTCACAGGTTGTTTTCATTCAAAATCATAGGTTTTGCCCCCTCCAACTCCCCAATTTTGGTTGAAATAATGAATCAGCCGGGCGCCGGCAACCGGCCCGCTCAGCCGC
>CAYSNK010000048.1:0-3820 GCA_964432375.1 uncultured Oscillospiraceae bacterium
GAGGCTGCCGCTGAGACGGAGGTGGCCGCAGAGGTCAGTCCTCAGACGGAGCAGCTTGCCCAGGTGACCACCTGGCCCGTTCAGGGCACCGTGGTGACCGCCTTTTCTCCGGATGTCCTGGTGGAGGATCAGACCATGGGGGACTGGCGCACCCATTCGGGCATTGACCTGGCGGCAGAGGCCGGGGCCAACGTGCAGGCCGTGGCGGACGGCACGGTGACTTCCATTGACAGCGATCTGCTGCTGGGCATTGTTATGACCGTGGAACACAGCGGGGGACTGACCAGCGTATACGGAAACCTTGGGACAGAGACCCTGGTGGAAGTGGGGGATAAGGTCAGCGCAGGCTGCGTCCTGGGGCAGGTGGGGAATACCGCCGCCGGAGAGACAGCCCTGGGGGATCACCTGCATTTTGCCATGACCCTGGATGGGGAGCCGGTGAACCCGGTGGATTATCTGCCCTGACCCTTCGCCCCTGCCAGCTGAGTTGGCGCTTCTCGCAGCGATCCCCCGGAACGGTGTTCCGGGGGATCATTTTAGGGAAACAGTTGACAGACGGGGTAATTCCGGGTATAATGATATAAACTGTTTCAAATGAGACACTTTCGGAGGTGATCCCCATGCTTTCCCAGGAGGAACTGGATGTTCTGCGGAGCACGTTTCTCTTCTGCGATTATTCCGGGGAGGAGTTCGCCGCGCTGTCCCGGCGGCTGCGCTTCGTCTGCGCGGACTTCCGAAAGGGGGAGCAGATTTTTTCCCCGGAGTCCTTCCGGAAGGAGCTGGGGGTGCTTCTCAGCGGAAGGGTGCAGGTCACCAAGGGCAGCGGGGATCTGGTGGTCAGCAATCTGACTGTGGGGGATCTGTTTGGCGCGGCGGCCATCTTCAACGAGGAGGCGGAGTATGTCTCCACCCTCACCGCGAAAACCCCCTGCCGGGTGCTGTTTTTCCCCCAGAAAGAGTTTCAGGCCCTGCTGGATCAGGAGGCCCGGGTTCGCTGGAATTACATCCGCTATCTGTCCGGCCGCATCCGCTTCCTCTCCGGCAAGGTGGACAGCCTGATCCAAGGCACCGGGGAGAAGAAGCTGTCCTCCTACCTGCTTCACCATATAGGGGAGCGGGGGGTTGTCCGCCTGGATTGCTCGATGACCGAACTGGCGGCCCGGCTGAAAATCGGCAGGGCCTCCCTTTACCGGGAACTGAACAAGCTGGAGGAACAGGGGCTGATTTCCCGGAGGGGAAAGGAGATCACCATTGTTGATTCCGGGCAGCTTGCCCGTCAATCAGGAGGGATACGCTGATTCAACCGGCGTGGGCCGCCGTCCGGCCACCAACGATTGATTCAGAGGTTCCAATAAAAATAAAGGAGAAGCATGATGAAAAAACTACTTGCACTGCTGCTGAGCCTGACCCTGGCGCTGGCCGTCGGCGCCTGCGGCGCGTCCAACGAGACACCGGCGGAAACCGGATCACCCGCCGTGGAGGAGACGGCCCCTGCCGCAGAGACAACTGAGCCCGCCGGGGAGAGCGCCCCCGCCACGACGGAACCCGTTCAGGAGACAGAGGAATCCGCCGGGGGGACTGAAATCAACATCGCCGTTCTGTCCGGCCCCACCGGGATCGGCGCAGTTGGCCTGATGGAGGCCAACGACAACGGGGAGACCGTGAACACCTATCACTTCACCGTGGCGGCGGCCAATGACGAGGTGGTGGCCGGCTTGAGCTCCGGCGAATTTGATCTCGCGGCTGTGGCCACCAACGTGGCCGCCAATCTGTATAACAAGACCGGCGGCGGCGTCCAGCTCTGCGCCCTGAACACCTATGGCGTGCTCTACATCCTGGAAAACGGGGATGCGGTTCAGAGCCTTTCCGATTTGGCGGGCCGCACCCTTTATGCCACCGGCCAGGGGGCGAATCCGGAGTATGTGCTGGAATACCTGCTGACGGAGAACGGTCTGACTTACAGCACAGACGGCACGGAGGCGGATGTCGCCATCGAGTTTATGGAGTCGGATGCCCTTCTGACCGGAATGGCCTCCGGGGAGTATGACCTGTGTATGCTGCCGGTTCCCGCCGTCACCAGCGTGATGATACAGAACCAGGATGTCCGCATTGCCCTGGATCTCACCCAGGAGTGGAACGCCGCCACCGATGAGGGGGTCTTGACCATGGGTTCCATTGTGGTGCGCACCGAGTTTGCCCGGGAGAACCCGGAGGCGGTGGCCGCGTTCCTGACAGAATATGCGGACTCCATTGCCTCCGTCCAGGCGGATGTGGCCCACGCCGCGGAGCTCTGCGAGAGCTACGGCATCGTGGCCAAGGCCGCCGTTGCTGCCAAGGCGATCCCGGACTGCAACCTGTGCTGCATCGTGGGGGAGGAAATCCGGCCTGCCATTGAGCCCTATTACACCGTCCTCTTTCACGCGAATCCGGATTCCATCGGAGGTGCCATCCCTGATGAAGGGATCTACTTCATCCCCTAAAGCGAAGTGGGCAAGGCGCCTGCTGCCTGTTTTCTTCTGGCTGGCCGTGTGGTGGGGCCTTTCCGCCCGGGTGGGGAAGGAACTGCTGGTGCCCTCCCCCGGCGCGGTGCTGCGCCGCCTGGTCGAGCTGGCGGGAACCTCCCTGTTCTGGCGGAGCACCGGCCTGAGCCTGGCCCGCATCTTCTGCGGGGCGGCGGCGGGGGCTGCGCTGGGGGTCCTGCTCGCCGTCCTGACCTGCCGGGTAAAGGTGCTGGACTGGATCTTTTCTCCGGCCATTCGGGTGATCCGGGCGGTGCCGGTGGCCAGCTTTATCATCCTGGTGCTGCTGTGGGTGAAAACCGGCCGGGTGCCGGGAGTGATCTCCGGCCTGATGGTGCTGCCGGTGCTGTGGCAGAACGTCAGTGAGGGGATTCAGAATACAGACCCCCTGCTCCTGGAGATGGGGAAAGCCTATCGGTTCGGGCCGGTTAAAAGTCTCAGGTATATTTATTACCCGGGGATCAGGCCCTATGCCGTTTCCGGCGTCTGCACCGCCATCGGCCTGGCCTGGAAATCCGGCGTGGCGGCGGAGGTGCTCTGTCTGCCGAAGGCGGCCATCGGCACCCAGGTCTATTACTCCAAGATCTACCTGGAAAGCCCCTCTCTGTTCGCCTGGACCATTGTGGTGATTCTTCTTTCCATGGGGCTGGAGGGGCTGGTTCGCCGCATCCTCAGTCCCAAGAGGGGAGGAGAGCCATGATTTTCCGCGACAGTTCCTTTTCCTACGGGGAAAAGAAGATATTAGACCGCTTTACCCTGGAGCTTCCCGACAGGGGGATCACTGCCCTGTCCGGCCCCTCCGGCTGCGGCAAAACCACCTTGCTCCGGCTGCTGGCCGGATTGGAGAAGCTGGAGAGCGGGAGCCTGGAGGCGCCGGCCCCGGAGCGCTGCGGGCTGCTCTTTCAGGAGAACCGGCTGCTGCCCGGCCTGACCGCCGCCCAGCAGCTGCGGCCTGTGCTGCCCCGGGGCGCAAGCCCCCTGCCCTATCTGAGGGCTGTTGGCCTGGAGGAGGAGGCAGACTCCCTCCCGGCGGCCCTGTCCGGAGGGATGCAGCGCCGGCTGGCCCTGGCCCGGCTGCTGGCTTATGGCGAGGACAAGGCGCTCCTCCTGCTGGACGAGCCCTTCACCGGGGTTGACCCCTCCCGAGGGGCCCGGATCATGGAATGGATCAGGGAGAAGGGGCAGCCGGTCATTCTGACTGCCCATGACCTGGAGTCCCTGGGGCTGGCCGACCGGGTGATTTCCCTGGAGGGCCCTCCTCTGCGGCGCAGCCAATCGCCGATTTGAGCTTGTCGAATTTT
>CAYSNK010000048.1:3920-7182 GCA_964432375.1 uncultured Oscillospiraceae bacterium
GAATCGCTCTCGCCGGTTTATTCAGCGCTTCCCTTATCCCCGTCTCCGATTTGATCCATGCTCTGGGCGTAGTCCAGATACTCCTCCATTGTCTCCTTGAGGAAGAACGTGTAGGTGCCCGAGGCGATCACCTGCCCCTGGTCGTCTGTCAGGACGGAATTGTAGATGGCGATGGTTCTGCCGGACTTGACCTTGCTGGTCTGGCACAGCACCTTGGTGGTGTTTACCGCCGCCCGGATATAGTTCATGGTGGAGTTCAGCGTGACGCAGGAGCGCCCGCTGGTGCAGACGGCGATGCCCGCCACGGTGTCCATCAGGGTGCAGAGGCAGCCCCCGTGGACGATCCCCCTGGGGTTCATGCTGCCGGGCTCCACGGTCAGCTCTCCCTCTGCGTAGTCCTCCCAGCAGCGGGTTACGCGGATGCCGTTTTTGGCGGAGAACAGATTCGGCTGGTTGATGCGTTCCATCAGGGCCTCAAAAAAAGCGGGGTTATTCATCTCCGGTTCCTCCTATCGGAAAAAGATTTGATCCATCTGTTATCATCGGACAAAGGGGCGGATTTGTCAAGGGCGAATTGCTGCGGCGGACGGAACAGGGGCGAATTGTTCGGTTCTCTTTTTCCCTCCCGCCGCATAGAATGGGGCAAGAAATTCTGTGAGGGGGAACCGATATGGATCATCCGCAGCGGCAGGGCGCCGACCCTGCCAGCTTTGCCCGGGTATGGAACCGGGTTTCCGCAGCCAACGGCGGAAGTCAGATCGAAATTCAGAAGCCGGCGGAGCAAGGGGCGCCGTCCGCCCAGGGGCAGGAAGAATTTCTCCACCGGAGGATTTTGGCCGAACTGGCGGATCACCGCACCTGTGCCCGGCTGGCGGGCGGCAGCTTCGGCGGGCAAATGATCCGGGCCATCGCCGGGGACAAGCTGTCCCAGGCCCGCCGCCTCTCCGCCGCCTGCTTCCTGCTGACGGGGAAGTGGTTCTTCCCCCTCCGGGAGGCCGCCCCGCTGCCCTTTCAGAACTGGCAGGAGGGGATGCGCACCGTGTTTCTCCGGGCCGGACAGGGCGCGGAGGAATACCAAGGCGCGGCGGAGCAGGCGGAGGACCCCAGCCTCCGGGATCTGTTCCGCCGCCTTGCGGAGGAGGAGCGCCTCCACGCGCTGCGTATTCAGAATACCCTGGCCCACTGGGGGTGAGCGGCAAGGCCCTCCCCTGTCTCAGCAAATGCCATAGTCCCTGGCCAGTTGCCCGAACAGGGGGAGGGCCCGGCGGATCGTTTCGGTCTGGACACAGTAGGAGATGCGGACATGGCCGGGGACGCCGAAGCCGTCGCCGGGCACCAGCAGCAGGTCATACTTCCTGGCCCGTTGGCAGAAGGCGGCCGCGTCCGGCTCCAGGGCCCGGGGAAACAGGTAAAAGGCGCCGCCGGGGGTGACGCAGGAATAGCCGAAGGAGCGGAGGCCCTCCAGCAGAAGATCGCGGTTGGCCTCATAGACAGAGAAATCCGAGGTCTGGCCCGCGCACCTGGCGGCCAGAAGCTGGAAAGCGGCAGGGGCGCAGACATAGCCCAGCACCCGCCCGGCACCGCAGATGGCGGCATATACGTCCTCAAAACGGTCTACGCAGTCGGGCACCAGAATATAGCCGATGCGCTCCCCGGGCAGGGACAGGGACTTGGAGTAGGAATAGCACACCAGGGTGTTTTTGTACTGGGGGGCGATAAAGGGCCCGGGCTGCCCGTCAAAGACGATCTCCCGATAGGGCTCATCGGAGATCAGGAAGATGGGGTGGCCGTATTCCCCGCTCTTGGCCTCCAGCAGGTCGGCCAGCCTGCGGATGGTTTCGTCAGAATACACCACGCCGCAGGGGTTGTTGGGGGAGTTTATCAGCACCGCTTTGGTTTTGGGCGTGATCTTTTCCTCCGCCGCCCGGAAGTCGATCTGAAAATCCTCGATCCGGGCGGGGACGGTGACGCATCTGGCCCCGGCGCCGTTTTCAATAAACACCCGATACTCCGGGAAGTAGGGGGCGAAAATCACAAATTCGTCCTCCGGCGTCTCGGTCAGGGCCTTAAATGTGATGGAGAGCGAGGCGGCGGCCCCGCAGGTCATGTAGAAGTTGTGGGGGCCGTAGCCGGTACCGAAGCGGCGGTTCAGGTCGTCTGCCATGGCCTGGCGGCACTGCTCGCTGCCCTGGGCGGAGGTGTAGCCGTGAACCGCCACAGGGTCCATGTCCGCCAGCTCCCGGAGCGCCTGGGCCACGCTGTCCGGCGCAGGGACGCTGGGATTGCCCAGGGAAAAGTCGAAGAGGTTTTCCCGGCCCACCAGCTTGGCCCGCTGGTTCCCGTATTCAAAGATTTCCCGAATCACTGAGCGTTTCTTGCCCAGGTTTACCATCATTTCGTTCAGCATGGCGCTTCTGCGTCCTCCTCTTTCCTTGGCGCACATCCGGTGCGCCTGAATCTCTCTCCGATTGATTCAGAGCTCTCTTACATCATTATATCGAAAATTCCACCCGTTGTCCACGCCGGGAAACCGCAACCTTTTTCTGGACAACGCCATCCCGATCAAGTATAATGAAAGGGCAAAGGATCGACCGGCAGGGCCGGCCGCAAGCGGTTTGACAAAGGAGGCACCTATGAGCTATCAGATCATCACCATCAACCGGGAGTTTGAGTCCTGCGGAAGTGAAATTGCCCAGGAAACGGCAAGGCGGCTGAAGCTCCCCTATGTGGATAAATTTTTAATTACGGAGGCGGCTGCGAAAAGCGGCCGGGATGAGGCCCGGGTTCAGGCGACGGATGAAATGCTGGCGTCCAGATTTGAGTATTCCCAGGCCGAAGCCGCCAACTATTATACGGGGGCGAAATCTCCGCTGCCCACCGCGGCGCAGATCGCGGAGATCCAATTTCAACTGATCCGGGACTATGCGCTTCAGGGGCCCTGCGTGATCGTGGGGCGCTGCGCAAACTATGTCCTGCGGGAGCGCCGGGACGTTCTGGATGTTTTTATCCACGCCGGGGTGGAACAGCGAATCCGGCGCACGATGGAGAAATTGAATCTCTCCGAGAGCAGGGCGGTTCGCCTGCTTAAGCGCACAGACAAGGCGCGGAAAGCCTACTATAAAAACTATACCGGGCTGGACTGGAATCACCCCGACCTGTATCACATGGTGCTGAACAGTGACCGGCTGGGGGAGGAGACCTGCGTCCAGATGATTTGTGACGCGTATCAGGGAAAGTGACCGGTTGATCCCCGGTTTCGCGG
>CAYSNK010000048.1:7282-10627 GCA_964432375.1 uncultured Oscillospiraceae bacterium
GATTTTCCGCCGGAGAGAAAGGAACGGGAAGATGACGACAGAGGAGATTTTGAGCAGAGTGGATCACACGCTGCTGAAGCAGGATGCGTCCTGGGCACAGATCAAGGCCCTCTGTGACGAGGGCCTTGCCTATCACACCGCCTCGGTGTGCATCCCTCCCAGCTTTGTCCGCCGGGCGGCGGAATATCTGAACGGCAGGCTGCCGATCTGTACGGTGGTCGGGTTCCCCAACGGCTATTCCACCACCAAGACCAAGCTCTTTGAGGCGGAGGACGCCCTGCTGAACGGCGCGGACGAGATCGACATGGTGATCAACCTCGGCATGGTGAAGGAGGGGAACTGGGACGGCCTGCTGGTTGAGATGCAGGCTGTCCGGGCAGTCTGCTCCGGTAAAATTTTGAAGGTGATTCTTGAGACCTGCCTCCTGACCGAGGAAGAAAAGCGCAAGCTGTGCGAGCTGGTGTCCGCCTCCGGAGCGGATTACATCAAGACCTCCACGGGCTTTTCCACCGGGGGCGCCACGCCGGAGGATGTGGCGCTGCTGGCGTCCCACGCGGCGCCGGGGGTCAAGGTCAAAGCGGCAGGGGGCATTTCTACCCTGGAGGAGGCGGAGGAACTGATCCGCCTGGGGGCGGATCGGCTGGGCACCAGCCGAATCGTCAAGCTGGCCAAGGCGATGGAGGGCTGATTTACCCGGCGCACTGCTCCAGAAGGCGGACTGCCAGGGGGATCTTCTCCGGGGCCAGGCCGGAGTAATTGATAATCAGCGTATGCTGGGGCGGGGGCTCCTCCCCGGCCAGGTCGTATTGTGAGAGGCAGGACAGGCGCAGCCGCGCCTGTTCTGCCTTTTCCAGCAGCGCCCGGTCGGAGAGCGGGGTATCCAGCTTGAGCAGAAAATGCAGGCCGGAATCCTGACCGGAGATTTGCACCCGCCCCCGCAGATCGCTCCTGTCAATCTCCGCCAGGAGCTGATCCCGAATGCCGCGATAGCGGTTGCGCATCCGGTTGATATGGCGCTCAAAGTGGCCCTCCGCAATAAACCGGGCCAAAGCCAACTGCTCAAAATTGGAAACAGTACAGGCATAGAAGCCCAGCTCACGGTCAAACCGCTCCAATAGCGGCCGGGGCAGCACCATATAGCTGATTCTGATGGTGGAGGACAGGGTCTTGGTGAAGGTGTTCATGTAAATCACCCTGCCGCCGCCGTCGATGCTTTGGAGGGTGGGAATGGGCTTGCCGGAAAGACGGAACTCGGAGTCATAGTCATCCTCGATGATATAGCGGGAGGGGGAGCGGGCGGCCCAGGCCAGCAGCTCGTACCGGCGGCTGATCGGGGTAACAAGGCCGGTGGGATAATGGTGGGAGGGGGAAATATGGGCCACATCCGCCCCCTGTGCCTCCAGCCGCCCGATTTCAATGCCCTGCTGGTCCATGGAGATGTATTTGCAGGCCACCCCGTGGCTCTGGTAGATGCGGGCGATTTTCTGATAGCCCGGGGTTTCCACGGCGTATATTTTGTCGTAGCCCAGCAGTTGGATCAGCAGGGAATACAGGTATTCCGTTCCCGCCCCCACAATGATCTGTTCCGGGGAGACGTCCATATTCCGGAACTGCTTTAAATGCCCCGCAATGGCCTGACGGAGCTGGGGCAGCCCTCCGGCGGGAGAGGGGTCCATCAGCGCCTCCCGATGCTCCGACAGAATGGCCCGCATGAGTTTGGCCCACTGGGGGAAGGGGAAATTTTCCTCCGCTGTGCGGTTGCTGACGAAATTGACGCGGTACGGCGGAGGCGGCGGCGGGGCGGGGGATTCCTTGGGCAGCGGGGGCGGCTGGAGGACGCCCGCCGCAATCGGAGAGACAAAGAATCCGCGCTTCGGCTCGGAATAGAGGAAGCCCTCGGACTGAAGCTGCCCATAGGCGTTTTCCACCGTGATGACGCTGACGCCCAGATGCTTGGCAAAGCTGCGCTTGGAGGGCAGCTTGCTGTGGGGAGGCAGCGCGCCGGACAGAATATCCCGG
The DNA here is from genome assembly GCA_964432375.1 of uncultured Oscillospiraceae bacterium. Lineage (GTDB taxonomy): Bacteria > Bacillota > Clostridia > Oscillospirales > Oscillospiraceae > JAJQBJ01. The sequence continues at coordinate 9,302 of CAYSNK010000048.1, forward strand.
CGGATACATTTGTACAGATGGATGTAAAGGCTCTCCGTAATGCCCTCGAAGGAATACGTCAGCATAGAAACCCCTCATTTTTCCAAGAAAGCCCTGAATCAGCCGTTTTCAGAGGATGTCCGGCTGGCATAGGCCCCGTTTACAATGGCCTGCATCTGTTCCAGCTTGCCGTCCATATCCATCGCCAGGGCGATTTGGCAGCGGGCGCGGTCCAGGTTATGGCCGGGGTAGCGGGTGGCAAAATACCTGTCGCCGGTGATGTAGTCATCCAGGAAGCGGGAGGCCAATTCCAGGGTGATGGCGAAGGCTCCAAGGGCCATATTGTCCAGCTCCGCCTGGGTAATGTCCTCTCCCAAGGAGCTGACAAAGCCCCGGGTGAAAGCGGAATAGCGATTCAAGTCCAGGCTCACCAGGGTGGTGTCCGGCTCATCCTCGGCGGCTGTGTTGCAGGCGAAGCGGACGGCGTCGCCGAAGTCATACATGATCAGGCCGGGCATCACCGTGTCCAGGTCTATGACGGCCAGGGCCTCGCCGCTGTCCCTGTCAAAGAGCACATTGTTGCACTTGGTGTCGTTGTGGGTAACGCGGTAGGGAATGGCGCCCGCAGACACCAGTTCCATCAAACGGTCAGCGCGGCCGCGATTGGCCTGTAAATAATCCAATTCCCTCTGGACTTCCTCAACCCTGTGGAGGGGGTCCTCCCGGGCGTGGGCAAACAGGTCATCCAGGCGCTTCGTGGTGTTGTGGAAATCGGGGATGGTTTCATAGAGGCGGGAGGCATCGAAGTCCATCAGATCCTTCTGAAACTGGCCAAAGGCGTGGCCGGCGTTTTCCAGAACCGTCAGGTTCTCGGAGGAATCGTAGGTGATGGAGTTGTCGATAAACCGATAGGCTCGCCAGAAGTTGCCCTCCTTGCCGATGAAATAGTTGGAGCCGTCCTTTGTTTTCAGGAATTGGAGCACGAAGCGGTCCGTGTTCCGATGGGTGCCCTGCTCGATTTTCCCTTTGATGTGCTCGGTGACGGCGTTGATATTAGACATGATCTCCAGCGGATTCTTAAACACATAAACGTTGATTTTCTGAACGATATACGCCTGGGTCTTGCCCGCATCCCGGAAGGTTACATGGAACGTGCAGTTTATATTTCCGGTGTGCAGGGTAACGCAGCGGATATATCTGCCGGGGATTTGAAAGGCTCTGCAAACGGACTCAACGGTCATAATCTGTGATCTCCTTGAATGAAAATGCACTCCCGAAGGAGTGGTGGGAGGAAAATCCTGCAATCCAGTATATCACCCGGAAGCTATTTTGTCACTTCTTTTTTCA
>CAYSNK010000049.1:0-10491 GCA_964432375.1 uncultured Oscillospiraceae bacterium
GGAACCGCATATATCATAAGATAGCGTGCGGCGCTGAGCCAGGTCTCCGCGAACCGGAGCACCAGATCCACCCGGCTGCCGCACAGCACGCTGCCGAACACAGCCGCGAAGATCACCGGAATCGCCAATTCCCGCTCCTCCCGAATCCCCGCCGCATCCGCCAGCGCTTTGCAAAGCGCCCGCTGAAGCAGCATGACGAGCAGCAGGTCAGACACCACCCAGACAGCGATCACGAATGCCTCAAGCCGCTCCAGCAGGCTTCCCGCCCGGATCTCCTGAGCCAGAGTAAACAACGGAATCTGGAGCCGCGCTGACATTCCCGGCCCAAATACGCCCAGCGCCACGGCCCCGATCATCCCCGCCGCCAGAAAGAACGCAGCCGTCCATCCCTGCGCATAGCGTCTTTTCCTTCGCTGAATATCTCCCCCCAAGAAGAACCCCACCAGTGCCAATCCGAAAACGGAGAGGATCGGCGGAATCCCCTTCAAAACACTTTTGGCATCATCCCAGTACACCGGCAGCCAGTTTTGACTCTCCATCTCTCCCGCGCCAAGGATCAGAATGGCCGCCACCGTGATCGTCAGGGGGAAGAAGCTGATCTGCGCCAGCCGGGCCGCCGCAGGCAGGGTTTTTCGGCTCTGCCAGATGGAAACGGCAGCCAAGGAAAGGATGAACAGGAAGATCGACGTATCCCGATACACGCTTCCCAGGAAACGTTCTCCATACAGCCGGAAGCAAACGGACAGTTCCGCGAAGATCCAGATCGCCTCCGCACCGCAGAGGACCCGCCCCAAAATCCTCCCGTAGCCCCGTTGCAGCACCTGCCCCAGCCCGCCCTCCGGGAAAAGCCGCACTCCTTTTTTGAGTATCCAGACAGTCAGCAGGGCGGGAACCAGCGCAATCAGCGGGCAGAGCCAGGCCGCCTTCCCCGCGGCAAGGACGGACGCTTTGGGAACGGTTCGTATGAACGGCGAAAACAGGGCCGTAAAGCACAACACCGATAGTTCCCGCTCGGATATTTTCCTTCTCAAACGCTTTCTCCTTATTTCAAAATCCAGTCCGACGGCACAAGGCTTTTCCCCCAGGCGAAATAGATGCCCGCCAGCGCCAGCGCCAAACCCCAGAGCAAAGCCCAGACCAGGGTGGTTCTTCTCTGTCCGTTTGCCCGAACCCTGGGAAGCTGCCAGAAAATAGCCAGGGCCGCCGTGACATAATAGAGCAGCGGAATCACCTTGTTCCCCCCTTCGCCGTTTGGGTAATGTTATAGGTGCGATCCACCGTACATTCCAGTTCAATCGCCAGATCCAGTTCTGAAAACCAGCTATCCCAGTGTTCCCGGAGCTCCCGGTGCTTTGAGGGCGCTGCCAGCTCCGCCTGACTTTCCAGATGGAGCAGATCCGCGTCCCAGCTCTGACATTGGTCCAGAATTTTTTCCGCTTCCGCCCCCAGCTTTTCCTCCACAAGCCGGTCCATTTCCGCCCAGACCTGTTCCCCGGAGAGATCCGCGCTCCCCCGAACCTCCTCCAGGGCGCCGCTGACCCGGATTCTGGCGGTGAGCTTTTTCAGCGTATCCCCCTGAAATTCCGGTTCCCAGCTACATTCCGCCTCTTCCAGGCGAAGGGAAACCACGCTGCCGTCTGACAGGGTTCCCGTCACCGTTCCCCCCTCCAGATGGTTTTCCAGCAGGTTTACCCCTCGGGACACATCCTTTTCAAACCAGCCAATCAGTCTGCCCTGCCGGAAGCAGGCATAGCCGCAGTTTTCCGCCTCCTCCGCTCCCATCCGTATGGCCGGAACCAGCGAACAGCCATTGTCCTCCAACTGGACAAGAAAATCCTTCACCGTGTAGGAATAGCTTTCCGACAGCAGGGAGGCGTCAAGCTCCATGGCTTGCAGCCGGTCTGAAATGGAGCCCTCCTCCGAGTTGGACTGCCTGATCAGATCCCCCGCCGTGCCGCCCTTTACAATATAACAATAGGTGTTCAGGCGCGTCTCCGTATCCCGCTCCAGGAAGTCCAGCAGAGTTTCCGCCCCCTCCCGGGCTGCAGCCTCCCCGATGAGGCAGCCGTCAACGTGGCCATAGGACACATAATAATCGCTCTGGGTCTGGATTTCCAGCAGAGCGCCGGATAGGGTCTCCCCTTTTCCGGAAAGCACCACCGGCTCCTTTTCCGTCTCCCCCTCCTGGGCCTTGCCGCCGGAAACCGTCATCTCCACCAGCCCGTCCTCACGGCTGTCCAGGCCCATGGTCAGCATCAGCTCCACCGCCTGCACATCATGGCTGGCCGGAAGAAATCTCCCCCTGTCGCAGCCGGTCAATAGCAGGCACAGGGAAAGGGAAAGCATCCATATCCGCTTCACCGATCCCCCTCCTCACCGCTGATTGCGCCTGTTGTTCGGGTGCAGATACAGCTCCCGCAGCTTGGTCTTTTTGAGCGGCAGCCGAAGAACCGCGTGTCCCTCGGTCTGCTCCCCCGGGTTAGAGGCGAAAGGGGTCAGGTAGGCCACTCCAAAGCTCTCCAGCCCGGACAGATGACCGGCCAGAAGCAGCCCCGCCACGCAGACCCCAAACAGCCCCGCCAAAGCCCCCGCAATGGTGATCCCGAAGCGCCAGATCCGCAGGGCGTTGGCGAAGTCCTGGTTCGGCATGGTATATCCCGCAATGCCCGCCACCGCCACGATAATAATCACCACCGGGGAGATGATCTTGGCCTCCACAGCGGACTGCCCCACCACCAGGCCGCCGATGATGGAAACGGTTTGGCCGATATTCTGGGGCAGGCGGAGCCCGGCCTCCTGTAAAATCTCAAAGGCCAGCAGGAGCCCCAGCACCTCCACCGGCGTGCCAAAGGGCACGTCCTGCTTGCTTGCAATGATGGAGAGCATCAGCTTTGTGGGAAGCATTTCAAAGTGGAACGTGACCATGGCCACATAGACCCCCGGCAGGAACAGGGTGATCAGCAGGCACAGCCAGCGGATCAGGGACAGGGCCGTGGCCGTCACATAATTGTAGTTCCTGTCCTGGGGAGCGCGGAGAAACTGGGCAATATTCCCCGGCACCAGATACCCGCAGGGCAGACCGTCGATGAGGATCGCCGCCCGGCCCTCCATCAACCCCCCGCACAGGCGGTCAGGCCGCTCGGTAAACAGGATCTGGGGAAAGGCGGAAACCCCATCGTCCACGATATATTCCTCGATATTCCCGTTGGCCAGCACCGCGTCAATGTCGATGTGCTCGATGCGCTTCCGAACCTCATCCACCAGATGGGCATCGGTGATGCCATCCACCCACAGCAAATCCACCGGCGTCTGGCTCTGCCGGCCCACGATCTGTTCCTCTACCCGAAGAAAGGGGGTCCTCATCCGCCGCCGCACCAGGCTTGTGTTGGTGCGCAGGCTCTCCACAAAGGAGTCCTTGGCGCCCTTGACCGAGCTTTCCACCTCCGGCTTTTCAATGGAGCGTTTTTCCTCCGTGGCCAGGGAAAAGGCCAGCGCCTCCCCGCTCTTTAAAAACAAAACCACGCTGCCGTTCACCAGCGCCCGGCACAGGCCGTCCATATCCGCCGCAGCTTCGGCGGACATGGCCCAGACCCCGCCGGAGAGAATCCACTGCGCCGTGCTCCCCCCGGGCTGCTCCGGCATCCGGGACAGGGGGCAGATCAGGTATTCGCTGACCCGCTCCATCCGCACCATGCCGTCGATCCAGCAGAGGACGCCTGTCTCCCGGCCCAGCCCGATTTGAATCTCCTTTTTGGCGAAGTCGCAGCAGTTCCGGAACACCTGCTCCACCGATGCCAGGGAGACGGGCAGGCCGATCTCCGGCTCCCGCCGTCTGTGGGGCGGCACCTGCTCTTTTTTTCTTCCAAAATAGCCCAAAGCCGCGCCTCCTTGTTCTTTGATTTCCATGGAATAGGTTGCTCGTTTTCTCCAAAAGTATGCAGACTGCGGGGCGCGCCGGTTCAACCGGCGAGGGTTTCCCCGAAAACGGAGGAAGCCGGAAAAAAATCCGCGAGGCAGGGGCTTTATCTTGAAAATTGCCCGCCTGTGTATTATAATAAAGAAACTGCATCGCCATCAGATGCGGGACAGTTCCAGCGCCCTTCCATTCGGGGCCAAAGAAACAGGAGGAAAACCAATTATGGAAAAGAAGCCCTATTATATTTCAACCGCCATCGCCTATACCTCTGCCAAGCCCCATATCGGCAACACCTATGAAATCGTGCTGGCAGACGCCATCGCCCGGTATAAGCGGATGACCGGTTATGACGTATATTTCCAAACCGGCACCGATGAGCATGGCCAGAAAATCCAGGAAAAGGCCGAGGCCGCCGACATCACCCCCCAGGAATATGTGGACAACGTCTCCGGTGAGATCCACCGGATCTGGGATCTGATGAACACCACCTATGATCAATTCGTCCGCACCACGGACCCCATGCACATGAAGAAGGTGCAGAAGATTTTCAAGCGCCTCTATGACCAGGGGGACATCTATAAGGGCAAATATGTGGGCAAATACTGCACCCCCTGCGAGTCCTTCTGGACGGAGAGCCAGCTGGTGGACGGCAAGTGTCCGGACTGCGGCCGGGAGGTCAAGGACGCGGAGGAGGAAGCCTACTTCTTCCGTATGAGCAAGTATGCGGACCGTCTGATCAAGCACATTGAGGAGCACCCCGAGTTTATCCAGCCGGAATCCCGCAAAAACGAGATGGTCAACAACTTCCTCAAGCCCGGCCTGCAGGATCTGTGCGTCTCCCGCACCAGCTTCACCTGGGGGATTCCGGTGGATTTTGACCCCGGCCATGTGGTCTATGTCTGGCTGGACGCGCTGAGCAACTATATCACCTTCTGCGGCTATGACCCCGACGGCAACCACGATGAGCGCTATAAAAAGTTCTGGCCCGCCGACCTGCACCTGATCGGCAAGGACATCATCCGCTTCCACACCATCTACTGGCCCATCTTTCTGATGGCCCTGGGCGAGCCCCTGCCCAAGCAGGTATTTGGTCATCCCTGGCTGCTGGTGGGCAGCGGCAAGATGTCCAAGTCTGTGGGCAACGTGATCTATGCCGATGACCTGGTGGAGCTGTTCGGGGTGGACGCCGTCCGCTACTTTGTCCTCCATGAGATCCCCTTTGCCAACGACGGCGTGATCACCTACGAGCTGATCATCGAGCGGGTCAATTCGGATCTGGCCAACATCCTGGGCAACCTGGTGAACCGCACCATCGCCATGAACCGGAAGTATTTCGGCGGCGTTGTGCAGGCCCCCGCCGACGCCCGGGAGGTGGACGGGGAGCTGAAGGCCCTTGCCCTTGCCCTGCCGGAAAAGGTGGAGAAAAAGATGGCCGGCCTCAAGGTGGCCGACGCCATTGACGAGATCTTCGTCCTCCTCCGCCGGGCCAACAAGTATATCGACGAAACCACTCCCTGGGCCCTGGCAAAGGACGAGGCCAACAGGCCCCGGCTGGGCACCGTGCTCTACAACCTGCTGGAGGCGATCCGCTTTGCCGCCATTCTGCTGAAGCCCTATCTGCCGGACACCTCTGACAAAATCCTGGCCCAACTGAACGTGGAAAACGGCGGCGTGGAGTCCCTGGCCTCCTTTGACGGCATGGTTCCCGGCGCACAGCTGGGGGAGGCCGAGATCCTCTTTGCCCGTCTGGACCCGGAAAAGAAGATGGAGGAAATCAACGCCCTGGAGGAGGCCAAAAAGAAGGCCGCCCTGCCTCCGCTGGAGCTGGAGCCCCAGCTGGAGGAGCAGGTGGACTTCGACACCTTCTGCAAGAGCGACCTGCGGGCGGTGAAGGTCAAGGACTGCCAGCCCGTTAAGAAGAGCAAGAAGCTGCTGCGCTTCACCCTGGACGACGGCACCGGCACAGACCGCCAGATCCTGTCCGGCATCGCCGCCTACTACAACCCCCGGGATCTGGTGGGCAAAACCCTCGTTGCCATTGTCAATCTGCCGCCCCGGAAGATGATGGGCCTGGAGTCCAACGGAATGCTGATCTCCGCCGTCCACACCGAAAAGGGGGAGGAAAAGCTGAACCTGATTATGGTGGACGGCAAAATCCCCGCCGGGGCCAAGCTGTGCTGACCGCCTTTTTCCGGAGGAAATCCTATGCTATTTGACACTCACGCCCATTACGATGACGAAAAATTTGACCAGGACCGGGACGAGGTCCTGGGGGATATGGAGCGCTGCGGCATCGGCCTGATCGTCAACCCGGGCTGCGATGCGGAAAGTTCCCGGAAAGCCATCTCCCTGGCGGAGCGGTATAGCTTTGTCTACGCTGCCGTGGGCATCCACCCGGAAAACTGCGCCGGTCTGGGGGACAGGGAGTTGGCGGAGATCCAGGCCCTGACCGCCCGCCCCAAGGTAAAGGCCATTGGGGAGATCGGCCTGGACTATTACTGGGAAAAGACCCAGGAGGGCCGGGCCCATCAGCGGGAAATGCTGCGGAAGCAGTTGGCGCTGGCCCGGGAGCTGAACCTGCCCGTTATCATCCATGATCGGGAGGCCCATCACGATACCCTGGAGATTGTCCGGGAGTTTCCCCAGGTTCACGGCGTGTTTCACTGCTACGGCGGCAGTCTGGAGGACGCAAGGCTGCTGATCCGGCTGGGCTGGATGCTCTCCTTCAACGGGGTGATCACCTTTCAAAGCGCCCGCAGAGCCCCGGAGGTCATCCGGGAAATCCCCCTGGAGCGGCTGATGCTGGAAACAGACTCCCCCTACCTTGCCCCGACGCCATACCGGGGCAAGCGGAACGACAGCCGGAACCTGCCCCTGGTGGCGGCAAGGGTGGCGGAGATCCAAGGGGTTCCGGTGGAAGAGGTGGCGCGGGTCACCACGGAAAACGGGAAACGCTTTTTCGGAATTGAAGATTGAATAATTAAGAAAGGGGCTGCACATCGCTGTGCAGCCCCTTGCATTTTCGAGAGAGCTTGCGGGATTGCGGATTCAGTTCAGCTTCAGGTCGTTTTCCCCGATCCAGCCAATCCTGCGGAAGAACAGGCCGAAGAGCCATGTCAGGACCCCGGGGAGGACAAAGCAAATGAGGATCAGCCCGAGCCAGTCGAAGGCGGTGACAGCGGCCTTGGTCCCCGCCGCCACATCGCTGACCCAGCCGGTGTAAACGCCGATCTGCCCCACCAGGCCGCAGGTGCCCATGCCGGAGGAGACAGGGGTGCCGTTCATGTTCAGCCGGAACAGGCAGGTGGCCAGGGGGCCTGTGATGGCGGAGGTCAGGATAGGGGGAATCCAGATGCGGGGGTTCTTGACGATGTTGCCCATTTGCAGCATGGAGGTGCCGAGGCCCTGGCTGACAAGGCCGCCCCAGCGGTTCTCCCGGAAGCTCATCACGGCAAAGCCCACCATCTGGGCGCAGCAGCCGGCTACGGCGGCGCCCCCCGCCAGGCCGGTCAGTCCCAGGGCCGCGCAGATCGCGGCGGAGGAAATGGGGAGGGTCAGGGCAACGCCCACCAGAACCGAAACCAGGATGCCCATAAAGAAGGGCTGCAGGTCGGTGGCCCACATAATCAGCTTGCCCACAAAGCTGGCCGCGGTGCCGATCGGGGGCGCGATCAGAGTGGAGAGCGCCACCCCCACAAAGATGGTGACGGCAGGGGTCACCAGGATGTCAATTTTCGTCTCCTTGGACACCGCCTTGCCAAACTCGGCGGCTACAATGGCGATGACCAGCACCGCCAGGGGGCCGCCCGCGCCCCCCAGCCCGTTGGCGGAGGAACCCACCGCGATCAGGGAGAACAGAACCAGGGGCGGGCATTGCAGCGCATAGCCAATGGCCACCGCCATGGCGGGGCCGGACATGGCGGTGGCGTAGCCGCCGATGGTCTCCAGATAAGGAATGCCGAACTGCTGGCCCAAAGTGTTGATAATGGTGCCGATCAGCAGGGAGCAGAACAGTCCCTGGGCCATGGCGCCCAGGGCGTCCACACCGTACCGCCGGGCAGAAATGACAATATTTTTCCGTTTCAGAAATTCCTTGAGTTTAGACATGAGTACCTCTTTTCTCCTGCGGCAGGCCCGGCCCGGCGGCCGGGCTGTCAAATTATCTGTCTTGACACTTGCCAGTATTATAGCAACCTGCCCGGGATTGTCAATCCATTTTCAAAAAAGTCCCGCAGTTTTTTCAAAATCCGGACTTTCCCTGTTGACAAACCGGAGAAGCCTGCTATAATCAACGTATGAACAAATGCTCATATATTAAAATTATAGAACGGATTCAGGAGGTTATCACCATGAAAAAGAAATTCAAGCTGGTGGATCTGGACTGCGCAAACTGCGCCGCCAAGATGGAGGCCGCCATTAAAAAGATCCCGGGGGTCAGGGATGCCACAGTCAGCTTTATGACCCAAAAGCTGACTCTGGACGCCGATGATACCCGGTTTGACGAGATCTTGCAGGACTGCGTACAGGTCTGCAAAAAGGTGGAGCCCGACTGCCGGATCTTGATTTGATTCCGGAGGTGGGGTGCCATGACAAGCAAGCAGAAGCAGACGCTGATCCGGATTCTCTGCGGCGGCGCTCTGTATGCAGTGTTCCTGGCGGTGTTTCACCTGGTTTCGGCGCCCTGGTATGTGGAGCTGATCTGCTCTCTGGTGCCCTATGCCCTGGTGGGCTGGGATGTGGTCTGCAAGGCGATCCGGGGCATCGGCCACGGCCAGCTTTTCGATGAACAGTTCCTGATGGTGGTGGCCACTGCAGGGGCCTATGGCTGCGGGGAATACAGCGAGGCCGTGGCGGTGATGCTGTTTTACCAGGTGGGCGAGTGGTTCCAAAGCTACGCCGTGGGCCGCTCCAGAAAGTCCATCTCCGATCTGATGGATATTTGCCCGGAGTACGCCAATCTGGAGGCGGAGGGCGAACTCCGGCAGGTGGAGCCGGACGAGGTGGAGGTCGGCTCCATCATCCTGGTGAAGCCCGGCGAGCGCATCCCGCTGGACGGGGTCGTGGTGGCGGGCGCCTCTCAGGTAGACACCTCCGCCCTGACCGGCGAATCGGTGCCCCGGGCGGTTCGCCCGGGGGACGAGGTGATCTCCGGCTGCGTCAACGGCAGCGAGGTGCTGCGGGTGCGCACCACCAAGGAGTTTGAAGATTCCACTGTGACCAAGATCCTGGAGCTGGTGGAAAACTCCGCAGAGAAAAAAGGCAGGGTGGAGAGCTTTATCACCCGGTTCGCCCGCTATTATACCCCTGCGGTGGTGATCGCCGCCCTGATCCTGGCCCTCATTCCGCCCCTTGTGCTGGGGGGCGGGGCCCTGTGGGGCGTATGGATTCAGCGGGCCTGCATCTTCCTGGTGATCTCCTGCCCCTGCGCCCTGGTGATCTCCGTGCCCCTGTCCTTCTTCGGGGGAATCGGCGCGGCGTCCAGGAACGGCATCCTGGTAAAGGGCAGCACCTATATGGAGCAGCTCTCCAAGCTGGATACGGTGGTGTTTGATAAGACCGGCACCCTGACCCGGGGCACGTTCTCCGTGACTCAGGTTTTGCCCGCCGGGGAAACCTCGGCGCGGGAACTGCTGGAGCTGGCGGCCCTGGCGGAGCGCTATTCCAACCATCCCATTGCCCGCTCCATCCAGGCCGCCTACGGGGAAAAGCCGGAGGATTCCCGCCTTTCCGCAACGGAAGAGCTGGCCGGGCGGGGGATTCGCGCCAAGGTGGACGGCAGGACGGTGCTGGCGGGCAACCTGCGGCTGATGGAGGAGGCGGGGCTGGAGGTGCAGCCCTGCGCCGCCCTGGGCACCTGCGTCTATCTGGCGGCGGAGGGCAGCTACCTGGGCTGCATCGTCATCGCGGACGAGGTGAAGGAGGACGCCCGGGCCGCCATCGCCGGGCTGAAGGCGGCGGGCATCGCCAAGACGGTGATGCTCACCGGAGATCGGAAGGAAGCAGGCCGGGCGGTTGCCGGGAGCCTGGGCATCGACCAGGTTTACACCGAGCTGCTGCCCGGGGACAAGGTGGCCCAGGTGGAGGCCCTGCTGCTGGAGGAGCCCAAGGGCAGGAAGCTGGCCTTTGTGGGAGACGGCATCAACGACGCCCCGGTGCTGACCCGGGCGGATGTGGGCATCGCCATGGGCGCCATGGGTTCCGACGCGGCCATCGAAGCGGCCGACGTGGTGCTGATGGACGACAAGCCCTCCAAGATCCCCCTGGCGGTGTCCATCGCGAGAAAAACCCTCCGCATTGCCCGGGAGAACATCGTCTTTGCCCTGGGGATCAAGGGGCTGTTCCTGATTCTGGGCGCCATGGGTCTGGCCAATATGTGGGAGGCGGTGTTTGCCGATGTGGGCGTCGCCGTTATCGCCATTCTCAACGCCATGCGGGCCCTGGGCCGCTCCGGGGGAAGGTCTGAATAAAGCGCCGGGCTGCCCCATGGCGGCATCCAGCGCGGCGGAATACTGCGTCTTATTTGCGGCCAGAGTGCGAACGCCTCTGGCCGCTGGGACAGCAGCGGAAATATTCTG
>CAYSNK010000050.1:0-10378 GCA_964432375.1 uncultured Oscillospiraceae bacterium
ATTTTATGCCGTTTTGCTCCCCGGGTTCCCCGGGAACCGCAAAACATGGCGCATTGCACCATTCGCTTCGCTCATGGTACAATCGCCGCATGGCGGCTATTCTCGAAAATGCAAGCATTTCCTCGAATTTGACTTTTTCCGTCAGCAAGCTGACGGAACTCTGCGAGGCCCTTGCAGACGAACTTTTCAAAAGTGTTTTTTCTACAACCGGATAGCCGCATAACAGCTATTATACTTTGTTATTTTTTACGTTTGACTTTTTAGGGAGGTGCGGGAGGATGGCGGATTCCGGCGTTTTGCGGCAGTTGATTGGGGAAAACCAGTGGGATATTTTTCAGCCCTTGATGGATGAGATACAGAGCTGGCGATACTGGCCCCTGTTCCTCCACGCGCTGGACACCCTGAACCGGGAGGCCCTTTACACCAGCCAGATTCACGGCCAGGGCCACATCGAGCGCACCCTGCTTCACGGGGCTTTCTGCGCCATGGCCGAGGGGCTGGACGGGGCAGACACCTCCCTCCTGCTGGACGCCTGCTCCTATCACGATGTTGGCAGGGTCAACGACTGGTACGATGAAGAACACGGACACCGGTCAGCCCGGCAAATCGGCGGGCTGACCGGCCGCAGGGGTCAGGAGCTGATCATGCTCAAAGCCGTTGTGGATGCCCATTCCCGCAAGGATGAGGTGCTGGAGGAAACGCTGAAAAGCTATCACCCCGCCGATTATCCCCGCACCCTGGTGCTGGCCCAGCTTCTGAAGGACGCCGATGGCCTGGATCGCGTCCGTATTCACGACCTGAAAACCCGGTTCCTCCGCCGCAGTGCCTCGGTGGAGCGGGCGGATTTTGCCTTCTATTTATACAGCCGATATGAGATGGCCCTTTCCCTGAGTAGGCCGTTTTCCAACGGGAAAATGTAAAAAACGAAGAGAACCTCTGAACAAAGCGCCGGTGACGCATCCGTTCAGAGTTTCCCTTACATTTTCCCAAAGTAATCATAGAACGGCAGCAGCCACCGGAAATCCGAAACGACCTCCTCTGCCAGCTCCGGCGTATAGAGCTTGCTGCCCTCCGGCTCCCGAAAACTGCCGACATACAGGCTCTTGCGGTTGAACCAGGGCCGGAGCAGCGGGCCCGCGTCCCCCTTGCTGCGCCGGTACTCCGGGCCGCCCAACTGGAAAAGGGACTGGCGGTTCAGCTTTTCCGCCAGCGCCTCCAGGGGCTTGGGATCACGCAGGAGCGCCTGGCGGTATCCCTCCATCACCGCAGGCTGATTGCAGTAAAAATCCATGCCGGTGGAATAGCCCGGGCCCTCGATGGAAAAATACAGGCAGGGGGAAATCCTCCCCTCTGTCCCCGGCGTCCGGAGGGAAAACCACAGGTTTGTCTTATAGGGGCCGTCCCTCCAGGGAATCCGGGCGTCCCGGTAGATCCGCGTGACCTTGCAGTTAAAGGGCCGCTCCGGAAATTCCGAGGCCATGCGGTCCTGTACCTCATAGGCCAGCTCCTTCAGTGGCCCGTAGACCTGCTTCTCATAGATCTGCTTGCGGGGCAGAAACCACTCCCGGCTGTTGTTCAGGCGGATGCCCCATAAAAAATCGTTGGTTTCCGGTGTAAAGCCCTGAAACATTGCTGTGATACTCCTCGCTGTTTATTCGCTCCCCGGGTTTTCTTCTGCGGCAGGCTCCTCCTCCGAAGGGGAGGCGGACGGCGATTCCGAAGCCGCCGGGGTCTCCGAAACGGCGGGGGATTCCGAAGTTCCCGGGGTCTCGGATGGGGCGGGGGTCTCCGGCTGCGCGACCCCTACCAGCACCACCTTGTCCCGGACGCGATAGGTGGTGTTATTCTCAACCACGGAGGAAAGCAGATTGCCATTCGCGTCATAGAGATTCCGGTATACCGTGACGCTCATGCCGTTATAGCCGGTGGTCTTTGTCTCCGTCTCCCCCGCTGGCAGGGCGGTGGTGTTTTCATACACGGTTTGATACTCCGTGGTGGAATTGACCTTGTTGGTGATCTCCACATAATTTCCGGTCAGATTGGTGCCGTAAATGGAGACGGTCAGCTTGGAATCCCCGTAGGACATGATGATTTTAACGGGATACTCGGTATCGTTGCGGAACTGGAAATCCAGGCTGCCGTAGGAAACCGTTGCGTCCTGGCCGTAGGGCATATAGGAGCAGATATAGGAGTGGGAATGGCGCTCCACAATCTCCATATTGGCCCGCAGCGCGGCCAGGTAAATGGTGGAGGAGCCCTGGCAGACGCCGCCGCCCACGGTGTTTACCGTCTGTCCGGAGACATAGGAGGGGGCCTCCTGGAATCCCCGGGCGGTGGTGCGCTCCCCCACGACCCCGTTGTAGGAAAAGGTCTCCCCGGGGTTCAGAATGGTGCCGGTCACATACTCCGCAACCTTGGCCACGTTGGAGCGCCTGCTGGAGGAGCCGCCCACAGTGGAGCTGGCAGTGCCCAGCAGATCCCGGAAGAGGAGCGCATTTAGCTGCTCCGTGGTGATTTCGGGGTCGGTCAGGGTCAGGTCGATGGCCACCTGGTCGCCCTCCTGGGCGGCGTCCAGGCGAACCCGGGCCACCTCCGTGTCAAAGCTGACCCCCTGCACGGAGCCCGCAATGCTGCCGTCCGCGTTGCAGCTGGCGTTCATCGGCTCCGTATAGATCTCCTGATAGGCCCCTTGCAGGTCAAAGTCCTCGGGGGCCGTCACCGTCAGCGGGCACTCGATGACCGTTCCAAAGTCCCCCGTCTCCAGGGCGGACAAAACCTCCGCCTTGAGCTGCTCCTCATCCACAGCCCAGCCGGAAATGCCCTTGGTAAACACGATCTGGGTATCTGTGAGCTGGTAAGTAGTGGGGGTTGCCGCCTGGTCTGTGGCGGTAATGGCCTGGGACAGTTCTGCGAAAACCCCGTCCAAATCGGTAAACTCCACGGCGTCCCCGGCATCCACGACGGTTCCGCCGGTCAGCGCCTTCAGATAGGCGGCGCCGCCGGAGAGAAAGCTGCCCGGCCGCCCCTCCGAAAAGGCCCGGTTCACAGCCAGGGCGCTGTCCACCTGGACAAAGCCGGACACCGGCAGCGCCACAGTCTCCTCGCCCACGGCGACGGTCAGGGTTTTGTCCGCGTAATCCAGGAGCACCTGCTCCCGGATGGCGGACTCCGCCTCCGCCCGGGTCATGCCCCCCAGGTTTGCCCCGAGCACATAGGTGTTCGGCAAAAGGGTTTCCGCGTTCGCCCGGACGCAAAGGGCCCCATAGCCGCAGGCGATTACAGCGGCCCCCAGCCCAACGCACAGGGCCACGGTCCTTCTTTGCCTTGCCAGCCTTTTCTGCCTTCTTGTTTTCGCTTTCGCCATACGCTTCCTCCAATTCCTTGCCGACGATATTTGCATTTTTATTATACCTGATTTTATTTTTTTTGCAATATCTTCGGAGAACTCTTTGCTTTGTCCCGGATTTATTGTATAATGAATACAACAATTCCTTTTCCCGGGAGGTTCTTATGTCATCAAATCGCGGAAACGACCAGGATCACAACGATGTCGGCCAGTGGATCGGCATTTTTATCGCCTTCTGCGTCTTCTGGCCCTTGGGCGTGATCCTTGCCATCAGCAAATTATATAAAATGTACGAGGCCCGCCGGGGCTCCCGCAGCTGGGCCCAATGGGTTCAGAACCATCAGGACCGGCGGCAGGCTTGGGACGCCGCCAGGCAGAAGCAGGAACCCTATGACTTCCAGCCCCAGCCGGAGCCCCGGAGCGATCCGCAGGAACCCGGCCAGGCCGCCGGCAGCGCCAAGCGCCAGCGGATCATCTCCAAGCTCACCAGCTCCAAGGTGGGCCGGGGCCTGTTTACCGGCGGCTCCATCACCTTGGCCGCAGGCGTGATTTTCGGAATGATGGATCTGCTTGACAACCTCTGGATGATCTCCTACGGCATGGCCCTTGATCTGATTTCCGAGATGAACGGATTCTTCTTCCTCATGGCCGTGGGCGGCGCCCTGATGTACATCGGACGCCAAAAGACAAAGAAGGCCCGGAAGTATCGGGAATATTTCGCCATCATCGGAAACCGGAACGCCGTCAGCCTGCGCCAGCTCTCCAACGCCACCGGCACGGAGTTCCAGAACCTCTGTGATGATCTGACTGTGCTGCTGGAGAAGGGCGCCTTTGGCCCCAACGCCTATCTGGATCTGTCCACCCAGCATCTGATCCTGAACGCCGATGGCGCCCGGGAGGTGGAAAGCAGGGCCAGGGCCTCCGCCCAGGCTGCGGCGGAGGCCGCCGCCCAGCGGGACAAGGAGGAGGACCCCTCCGCCGCCCTCCTCAAGGAGATCCGCCGGGTCAATGACGAGATTTCCGATCCCCGTCTCTCCGCTCAGATTGACCGGATCGAGGAGATCACCCGCCAGATCTTGCAGCACCAGAAAAACCACCCGGAAAAGGCCCCCCAGCTCCACTCCTTCCTCTCCTATTACCTGCCCACCACCCTGAAAATCCTCAACGCCTACGGGGAGATGGAGAAGCAGTCTATCCAGGGCCGCAATATCACCGAGACCCGCCTCCGCATCGAGAAGATGATGGACAAGGTGGTGTGCGGCTTTGAAGCCCAGCTTGATCAGTTGTATGCCGGGGATCGCATGGATATTACCAGCGACATCTCTGTGCTGGAGCAGATGATGGCCCAGGACGGACTGACCTCCGGCTTTGACCTGGGCGGCACGGCTGCCCAGCCCCAAGCCAAATAACGACGGCGCGATCCGCCGCCCGATACCCGGCAGTGCGCTCGGGTCGTAAAAAACCAGTTTTGAAAATTGAGGGAGACTCCGGCGCAATCGCCCGTTCGCAGACGATTGCGCCGGAGTTTTCAATTAGCACTCGATTTGTGAAATTGTAACTTTTTTATGAACCCCTTGCTTTTTTTCGCAATTTGCGGTATAGTATGTTAGCACTCGGTTGAAGTGAGTGCTAATTTCAATCTGTTTAAACAAAATGAATATATATGGAGGCAGAATCATGGCAAAGAAACAGTTTAAAGCGGAATCCAAGCGTCTGCTGGACATGATGATCAACTCGATCTACACCCACAAGGAAATCTTCCTGCGAGAGATCATCTCCAACGCCAGCGACGCCATTGACAAGCTGGCCTATCGCGCCCTGACCGACGACCAGGTGGGCATGAATCGCGGCGACTTCAAGATTGTTGTCACCGCCGACCAGATTGCCCGCACCCTGACCGTCAGCGACAACGGCATCGGCATGACCCAGGCGGAACTGGAAAAGAACCTGGGCACCATCGCCAATTCCGGCTCCCTGCAATTCAAGCAGGACATGGCCGCCGGGCAAAACCCGGACGCCCAGGACGTTGACATCATCGGTCAATTCGGCGTGGGGTTCTACTCCGCATTCATGGTGTCGGATCAAATCACCGTCATTACCCGGGCATACGGCTCCGACCAGGCATGGCGCTGGGAGTCCTCCGGCGCGGACGGCTACACCATCACCGAAACCCAGCGGGACGCCGTGGGCACCGACGTGATCATGCACATCAAGCCCGACGGCGACGAGGAGAAGTATAGTGAATTTCTGGAGCAGTACCGCATATCCCAGCTCATCAAGAAATATTCCGATTATATTCACTACCCCATCACCATGCTGATGACAAAGTCCCGTCAGAAGCCCAAGCCCGAGGACGCCGGCGACGACTATAAGCCCGAGTGGGAGGATTACAGCGAGTGGGAAACCCTGAACTCCATGAAACCCATCTGGCAGCGCCCCAAGGAGGAAGTGACCCAGGAGGAGTATGACTCCTTCTATCAGGACAAGTTCGGCGACTACGAGAAGCCCCTGTCCACCCAGCGGGTCTCCGCCGAGGGCACAGTCTCCTATGAAGCCCTGCTCTTCATCCCCGGCCGCACCCCCTACGACTTCTACACCCGGGAGTATGAAAAGGGATTGCAGCTCTATTCCTCCGGCGTCCTGATTATGGACAAGTGCGCCGATCTGCTGCCCGAGTATTTCCGCTTCGTCAAGGGCGTGGTGGATACCCCGGATGTCTCCCTGAACATCTCCCGGGAGATGCTCCAGCATACCCGCCAGCTGAAGGTGATTTCCAAGAACCTGGAGAAGAAGATCAAGGCGGAGCTGCTGCGTATGCAGGGAGAGGAGCGGGAGAAGTACGAGCAGTTCTGGAAGAGCTTCGGCTTGCAGATCAAGTACGGCATCTGCTCGGATTACGGCGCCCACAAGGACACCCTGGTGGATCTGCTGATGTACCAGTCCTCCAACGGGGACAAGCCCACCACTCTGGCGGAGTATGTCTCCCGGATGCCCGAGGATCAGACCTATATCTACTACGCCATGGGGGAGAGCCTGTCCAAGATCGCCTCCCTGCCCCAGGCGGAGCGCATCCGGGACAAGGGCTATGAGATCCTGTACCTGACCGAGGATGTGGATGAATTTTCCATGCAGGTGCTCCAGAGCTTCCAGGAGAAACAGATCAAGTCCATCAACGACGACGACGCCCTCCCCGAAACCGAGGACGAGAAAAAGGCCGCCGAGGAGAAAACCGAGGCCGCCAAGGAGGTCCTGACCTTTATCAAGGACACCTTGGGAGATCGCATCAAGGAGGCCCGGGTTTCCAAGATCCTGAAGAGCCATCCCGTGTGCATGACTGCCGACGGGCCTCTGAGTCTGGAGATGGAAAAATATATGAAGAAGAACGGCGCCGACCTCCAGGGCATGAAGGCGGAGCGGGTGCTGGAACTGAACGCCGACGCCCCCGTCTTTGCCACGCTGACCGCCGCCGTGAGCGCAGACCCCGAGAAGGCCAAAAAGTATGTGGAGCTGCTCTACTGTCAGGCCCTGCTGATCGCGGATCTGCCGCTGGAGGATCCCTCCGCCTACACCGACCTGGTTTGCAGCCTGATGGTATAAGCAAAGGAACCTCGAAATCAATTCCCCCGGGGAGTGCGCCGCAGCGCACTCCCCGCCTACATTCCCGGATAAATTTTCCTCATCTGTTGCCGTTTTTCCCCCTTTGTGCTATACTTTTTTATCATATATCATGCGGAGGGGTTCTATATGGACAATCGCTTGGAAGAATATCGGCTGAAGAACGGCTCTGTGCTCGTCTCTGTTCTGGACTATTTGGGAGATGAGGACTTTTACGCCATGTACAAAATCATTCTGGAGGTGCTGGAACCGGATTCCCCCACCTACGGCGTGGACTCCATGGGGATTGACGGCTCCTTTCGGAAGGACGGCCTGCTGGTGCGCATGAGCAGCGAATCCGCCTATGACCAGCTCTGCTTCGTTTATGACCCCGCCAAGATGACTGCGGACGAAGTGGAAAAGGTAAAGGGCTGGATCAACATGGTGGTCACCGAGCTGAGACGGCGTTATCCCAAGGATTAAAAAGGATTCAGAAACCGCCCCGGACTGCGAAACCGCAGCCCGGGGCGGTTTTTACGCTTTCCCGGTAAATGGAATCGAATTGAAAAAAAGCCTTGACAGAATCGAACAAATGTTCTACAATTAAAAGTAGGGGAAGAAAACCGGGGGAGCTCTGGACAAATCGGCGAAAGCGATTTGTCCAGAGTTTCCCTAACCCCCCGGCTCCTCTGACCGGTGAGGAGCCGGGAATCCAGAAGGCAAGGGGAAAACGCAGAGAAACCCTGTAAAAATCGGGAAAAACAATGGAAAGGAGCACCTATGGAAGAGATCAAACTGAAGGTCACCGGCCAAACGGCCAGAGTGACAGCGGCGCCGGAGGCCCTGACCTCCGGCAGCCTGGGAGTCTACCGGCTGACGGCGGAAGCGGACGGGAGCTGGGAGGGCCTGGGCCTGGAGGCGGTCTTTGTGGCGGCCCCGGCGGGAGAGCGGGAAACAGACATCGGGCAGGACGCGATCCGCCGTTCCGAGGCCCTGGACGGGGAGGGAACGTGCGTGATCACGGAGACCTCCGCCGCCGTCCTGAGCGTTCCCGGCTATGTGCTGTACGCGGGGCTGTGGGGGACGGACGCCGATGGGACGGTGGTGAAGCGCTCCACCCTGGCGCCGGTGGGCCGGGTTCGCCCGGGGGCGAATCCGGATGCCGCCGGGGACGGGGATCTGGCCGAGATCCGGTATCAGGAGCTGAAGGAACTGCTGGCGGAGGGGGCAGGCTTCTCCGCCCAGGGCGCAAGCAGCCGCCAGGTGCCCACCGCCGACGGCGGAGGGGGCTGGAGCTGGGAGAATCCCCTGAAGAACCTGCAGATCCAGCGGCTCAACGTCGCGGATTATGGCATCTACGGGGACGGGGCCACGGATGTGACCCAGGCGGTGCAGGCCCTGCTGGACAGCGCGCCGTGGTTCACGGAGATCTATTTCCCCAGCGGCACCTATCTGATCTCCGGCCCTCTGACCCTGGGGCGGCGGGTGAACCTGCTGGGGGATCCCCTTTCCTTTACCCAGGCGGAGCGTATCCACACCGTCTTTGACTTCTCCGCCATGGAAAACAGCGGGGAGGAGGATCTCTACGGTCTGACCTGCGACTACTTCACCCTGGTGAAGGACATCTGCTTTCAGGGCGGGGCGTATGAGTTCACCGAATACCGGACGGAATTTCTCTCTGACCGGACAAAGACCCCCTCTGCCTCCGTTCTGCGGCCGGGCATCGGGGGCGTCAAATTCTCCGACTACGGCCACTGCGAGAACTGCTATTTCTACGGTTTCTCCGCCTGCGGGGTGTATGCCAATGACTACGGAGTGTATCAGAACCTCTCCTTCCGCCAGTGCAAGGACGGGCTGTGGCTGGGAACGGACAACGTGGCCCGCAACCTCCGGGCCAGCTATGGGGAAACCGCCATCCCCCGGGCGGGAGGCGAGAACCTGATCTCCAACCTCCGGTGCGACAGCATGAGCGGCACCTGCGTCACCCTGAACGGGGGACTGAACCAGGTGAGGAACCTGCTTTGCGACTGGGTATATAAAAACGCGGTGTCCATCATAGACGGCAAGGGGAATACGGTGGCCATGAGCGCCGGCCGCTGCGGGATCACCGGGTACTCGGTAGATCCCGCCAAGACCCCCGGCAGCTTCACCGACCACACCCGCAGCGTGGTTACCCTCTACGGCAAGACCACCGGGAACCACATCAGCATCTCCGGCTACCGGGCGGATCTGTCCGACAACAACGCCGGTATCTGGCTCTACACCCCTCTGGTGTGCCTCTACGGGGCCTCCGGCTCCGAACTGCCCCACCACAATACCCTTGATCTGACCCTGGGGGACGTGGCCGTCAGCCGGGACATGGATCGGCAGGCCCTGCGGCGGTTCCTCCTCCTCCCCCTGTCCAGCAGCGCCGCCTCCGGGGTGTGCCGCTGCAACGGAACGGAGGTGCGGTTCCGGGGGGCCACGGCAGACAATTACGACACCGCCTTTGCCCCGGAGGGGGAGTGGTTTTACTTCGGGGGGATTACCCTGGAGGAGGACAGCGCCGCCCTCTCCTTTACCGGCCTGCCGGAGGGCACCCAGGCCGTGAAGCTGGAGGTGCTGGGCCGGTGCAACGATGGGGCGGACAGCCTCTCCAACGGGGCCTATATGACGGTGGTGCTGAACGACAGCGCCACAGACCGGAAGGGGGGTCTGACTCTGTGCAACTGCACCACCTCCGACATTTACATGGAGATGTCCGTATGCTATAGCCCCGGATTCCAGACCTTTCTCCACTACGGGGAGAAGTCGAACAACGCATCCGCCGGTGTGTCGGCGGTGATTCCCACCAGCCAGGGAGTGACAGAGCTGAACCAGATCCGCTGGGTGGTGTCTGAAAAGTATTTTAAGGCGGGGACAGCGGCAAGGCTGTACCTCAAATAAAGGGAACCTCTGAACAAACGCGCCAACGGTGATTTGTTCAGAGGTTCTTTCCAGACAAGGAGGAAAAAAGAATGAAGGAATTGACCATGCTGGTCTCCGGCGCCCTGACGGGGTGGCGGGGGATATTGGCCCTGGTCTGGGCGGCGGCCATGGCTCTGGATTACCTCAGCGGCACCTTTGCCGCTCTGAAAAACGGAAACTGGAGCAGCACCACCGCCCGCCAGGGCCTGTGGCACAAGGCGGGGATGATGACAGCGGTGCTGGTGGCCGCCCTCACTGACCTGGGCATCGGAGTGGCAACGGAGGAGTTGGCCCTGGGGGTAGACTGGCCGGGGGCGGCGCTGCCCCTGGCCCTGCTGTGGTACGCCCTGACGGAACTGGGCAGCGTGCTGGAAAACGCCATGCTCCTGGGGGCAACGGTGCCGGACTGGCTGAAAAAAGCCCTGAAAGCGGGGCTGGACGCGGCAGACAAAAAGGGGGAGTGAGGATGAACCTGCACAAGCTGCTGCTGAC
>CAYSNK010000051.1:0-10319 GCA_964432375.1 uncultured Oscillospiraceae bacterium
TCCCTGTTGTAGGCGATGACGATACGGCGATTCGGCTCCGAACCGACGGAGTAGGTTGTCACGCCCCGGAAATCCTGCAGCGCCGCGTGGATCACATGGCGCTCATAGGCGTTCATCGGCTCCAGGGTCACGTTTCTGCGGTTTTTAACCGCCTTAGCCGCCGTTTTCCGGGCCAGGCGCCGGAGGGACTCCTCCCGCTTGGCGCGATAGTTTTCCGCGTCCAGGTGAATACGGACACGATGGCTTTGCCCGTGGTTGACGGCGTAGTTGGTTAGCTGCTGGATCGCGTCCAGCGTCTCTCCCCGGCGGCCAATCAGACTGCCCAGGTTTTCTCCAACCAGCTCCACCTGATAGCTGTCATCCTCCCCTTTTTCCACCTGAACCTGGGCCTCGCTGCCCATCTGGGCCAGCAGGCCGCTGAGGAAGCGGATGATCTTCTCCTCATAGCTGCCGGCCATCACCGGCTCGGCTTCCGCTGCGGGAACGGGCTTGGGCTTGGGGGTGAATTTAGGCGTGGGCTTGGGTTCGGGTTCGGGCTTTTTTGCGGGAACGGGCTTCGGGGGCTCGGGCGCCGGGGCGGGTTCCTCCTCCGGCGCTTCATAGGTGACCTTTATCCTGGCCGGCTGGCTGCCAATGCCAAGAAAACCGGATTTTGCGCGGGCCAGGATCTCAACCTCAACATCGTCCCGATCCAGCCCCAGCTCGGCCAGCGCTTTTTCAATGGCAATATCCTCGGTCTTTCCGGTAGACTCAATCCATTTTTTCATTTAATTGACACCTCTTATGATTATTCCTCCTGGGAATCCTCCGTCTCGGCAGGCTCCTCCCCAGCGGCGGAGGTCTGCTCGTCAGCCGCTTCGGACTCCGGCAGGGAGACAGGCTCCTCCGTCGGAGATTCCTCCTCTACGGTCTGGTTCTTCTTCTTTTTCTTCGCCAGGGCCGCCTCAATCGCGGCCTCGTCTATGATGGCGGTGGGGTCTTTATAGGGGGTCACGCCGCCGTAACGGTCTGGCTCGTAATTGCGGCCCAGGGCGTAGCGGCGGATTCCCACAGCCCCCTTGTTGGTAACAGGCCCCTTATCCTTTTTGGAGTTGGCGGCGGCGGAGTGCTTTCTCCGCTTCTTCGCCTCTTCCTCCTCTTTCCTCTTCTGCTCGATGCGCTCCGCCCGAAGCCGCTTTTCCTCTTCCCGCTCCAGGCGCTCCTTTTCCTCCTGCGCTGCCCGGGCAACCGCAAACTTGCTGCGCAGCAGCCTGGAGGACAGCTTGTCCTGGCCCATCTGGACGAGGACGGAGATCACCATGTAGATGCACATTCCGGCAGGCATGATGAAGCCGAACCACAGATACATCAGCGGCATCATAATCAACATGCTCTTGGTGGAGGAATCCGCAGGCTTTTTCTCGTCCTCCTGGGTCATGGCGTTGGTTTTCTGCGAAATCAGGGAGGACACAACGGTGACCCCCGCAACCAGGAAGGGGATCAGGAACAGGCCGATGCTGCTCCAGCTCAGGCCATTGGTCCAGAATTTCAGGGTCGGGGTTTCCGACAGGTTGATGCCGAGGAAGTTGAAGTCGATGGTGGTGCTCAGCTTGCTGGCCGCGTCCCCCAGGACGTTCTTGGCCGCCTCCAGCACGCTGCTGTCGGTGCTCAGCAGGTTGGCCACCTTCATTTCAACATAGGCGCTGCTGCCGCTGATTGTTCCGGCGATCTTCTCCACAGCCTCCTGCACGGCGGTAACCTGATCCTCCGTCAGGTTGTACATAAAGAACAGAGGGCGGCGCACAACGGCGTAAACGCCCCACAGGATGGGCAGGGGGAGCAGGCTCCAAAGGCAGCCGCCCATGGGATTTACTCCCTCTTTCTCGTACAGCTTCTGCACTTCCTGGTTATAGCGCTCTTTATCCTTGCCGTACTGCTTTTGAAGCTGCTGCATTTTCCCCTGAAGAGACTGTGTTTTCATCATGCTCTTTTTGCTCTTCATGGAGAGGGGGAAGAGAACCAGCTTAATCAGGACGGTAAAAATAACGATTGCCAGCACATAGCTGTGTGTCCATGTGTACAGCAGCATCAGAAATCTGCCGAACACCTTAAAGACAGGATTTAAAATACTCATTTGGTTTGCCTCCAATAAATGGCGGTATCCCGGTTTCAGGGAACCGGGTCGTAGACAATGGACTTCTGTTTATGGAAGGGTTGGCACTTGAGGATTCGCCGGAGCGCCAGCAGGCCGCCCTTTCCCGCGCCGTATTTTTCAATCGCCTCCAAAGCATATTCGGAGCAGGTTGGAATAAACCGGCAGCAGGGCGGAAACGCGGGGGAGATATTTTTCCGATAAAACCGGATCAGCCAGAGCAGAGCGGATTTCAAGGCTCCTTTCCCTCCTTCAACAGGCCCACTCGCTTCGCCAGCCGGAGAAGATCCTTCTCAAGCTGGGCGTAGCTTGCGCTCGCGGCGCGAACGCGGGCCACAACCACCACATCATATCCCGCCCTCAGCTCTGTTTCACGAAGCCGGTAGATCGCGCGGATACGGCGGCGAATGCGGTTGCGCACCACGGCCTTGCCCACCTTGACGCTGGTCGTAATGCCCAGGCGGTTTTGATCTGTGCCGTTTTTGCGGCAGTAGATGGCAAGACTTGGCGCGGCGCAGGTTTTTCCCCGCCGGTAGGCCCGGCGGAAATCACTGTTTTTTTTGAGTACAACGGTATAGTTCACGCAGATTCTTCCTCCCGGATGGTATGGGCAAAAGCAGGATATGCTTCGCAGGGGCGGTAGACCTTCCCGTCTCCGCCCCTCAAGCCGCAGTATTCAGTTCTGCCCACAGCACCATTAGTAGGACAGGCGTGCGCGGCCCTTTGCGCGGCGGCGGGAAAGAACCTTACGGCCGTTTGCGGTCGCCATTCTCTTACGGAAACCGTGAACCTTCTGCGCGTGGCGCTTTTTGGGCTGATAGGTACGTTTGGTCATCGTGTGGACACCTCCTGAAAAATTTAATACTCAACAAGCCGGCAGGGGCAGTTCTGCCCCTGAGAAACACCGGCCGCAGTTGTCAATTCCAACGCTTTGGTTTTCCGATGATCCCCAAAGCGTACCACTAATTATAATGGATTTCAGCCGGGGATGTCAACAGAAATTTTTATCTTTTCCCCCGGCCCCGGGAACTGCCCCTCCTCCTCCGGCTTTTTCACATTATTTCTTTTTATAATGTAAACTCAATTGCCAAACGCCGCATTATCTGATATAATAGCCTTGTGTTATCGTCCAAAAAACAAAAAGAGAGGTTAAGCTATGAATTCTGCCGCAGACATCTGGGTCAAGGTGCTCTCTCTGATGGAAGAAGATTTGACATCCACCGCGATCCACACCTGGTTCGACGACTCTGCCGCTGTGGAACTGACCAGCAGCAGCTTTATTATTTATACGCCGACCAGCTTTAAACAGAAAATAATCACGACCCGTTATCTGGAGTACATCAAAAAAGCGCTGCGGGAGCTGTTTGCCGCAGACATGGATGTGACCGTTCTCTGCGAGAATGAACTGGAGGAGCGGCAGACCCATGATAATAAGGAGAATCAGAATATCCTGATCAGCAGCAACGACTATACCTTTGAATCCTTTGTGGTGGGCTCCTCCAACCGCTTTGCCTACAACGCGGCCCTGGCCGTCTCCACCAAGCCCGCCTACACCTATAACCCCCTGCTGATTTACGGTCAGTCCGGCCTGGGGAAAACCCACCTGCTGTATGCCATCGCGAACCAGGCGAAAATCAACTTTCCGAACTTCCGTATCTGCTATGTGAAAGGGGAAACCTTCACCAACGATATGATCCAGACCCTGCGGCAGAGCGCCATGGAGCAGTTCCGGGCCAAATACCGGGAATGTGACCTGCTCCTGATGGACGACGTTCAGTTTATCGCCGGGAAAGAATCCACCCAGGAGGAATTTTTCCACACCTTCAACACCCTGTATGAGGCCAAAAAGCAGATCGTCCTGACCTCCGACCGGCCGCCAAATGAGATGCTCCGGCTGGAGGACCGGCTGCGCACCCGGTTTGAGCAGGGCCTGATCGCGGACATCCAGCCCCCGGACTATGAGACCCGCATGGCCATCGTCCAGAAAAAAGCATACAATATGGGCCTGCCCCTGCCCGCCTCGGTGGTGGAATACATCGCGGAAAACATCACCTCCAACGTCCGGCAGCTGGAGGGCACGGTGCGGAAAATCCTGGCCTATCAGGAGCTTTTAAATTCCTCCCTGGACATCGACACGGTGATTCGGGCGATCCGGGATCTGATCCGGGAAAAGGATGAATTTATCCCCTCTCCCGATGAGATCATCGAGGAAACCGCCAAGTTCTTCGGCCTGGAGGCCAAGGACATCAAGGGAACCTCCCGCACCAAGGAGATCAATCAGGCCCGGCAGATTTCCATGCACCTGATCCGGCACATCACCTCCCTGTCCCTGAAGGAGATCGGCCAGATCTTCAACCGGGACCACACCACCGTCATGCACGCCCTGGACAAGGTGGACAAGCTGATCAAGGAGGACAAGCAGACCTCCGAGATCATCAAGGACATCAACACGAACATCAATGCAAGAAACTATTGACGTTCCTGCAAACCGTTCGGCGGGGCCGATTTCTTTCCCTGAAAAAAGTTTTCCACTTTTTCCACCGTTTTTGCACACAGGTGGAAAGGAAAACAAGCAAAAACTCGTTTCCCCATTTTCCCCTGTGGAAAACACCGCCCCGTTCCCGGGCCCTTTTCCACCGCTTTCCCAAGGGGCAATCCCCAGTCTTTTCAAGGGATTTTCCCGCTTTTCCACTTTTCCCGGCGCCCTACTGCTATTACGGCTGAAAATAGATCCTTCTCTCTCCCAGACCGCTGCGCGGCAGCCCGGGGAGGGAGCGGGCGCCCCAAAAATACTTCTCTCTGGTTAGGAGGCATAAACCATGAAATTTTCCTGCGAAAAAGCCCTGCTCCTGCAGGCGATCAATGTCACGTCCCGCACCGTGGCGGTAAAAAGCTCTATCCCCGCCCTGGAGGGGATTCTGTTAGAGGCGAAGGACAGCCTGACGCTGACCGGCTATAATCTGGAAACGGGAATCCAGGCCCTGGTTTCCGCAGACGTTACGGAACCGGGCAGCCTGGTGCTGTCCGCCCGGCTCTTCGGCGAGATCGTCCGCCGCCTGCCCGATGATATTGTGGAGTTTACCTCCGACCACTTTATGGTGAACATCAAATGCGGCATCAGCGAATTTAACATCCTGGGCACCGACGCGGAGGAGTTCCCCTCCCTTCCCACAGTAGACTATGTGAACTCGGTCAAAATGGAGCAGAAAAAGCTGAAGGCCATGATCTCCCAAACCCTGTTTGCGGTTTCCACCAACCAGTCAAGGCCCATCCACACCGGCTCCCTGTTTGAGGTGGACGGGGACGGCGGGGTCACGGTGGTCTCCGTAGACGGATACCGCCTCGCCCTGCGCAAGGAACAGGCCATTGAAAAGTCCGGTATTCCCGAGTTCTCCTTTGTGGTTCCCGGTTCCTCCCTGTCTGAGGTGGAGAAGATCTGCGGCGACACCGACGATCAGGAGAATCCGGTGGAGTTTATCCAGGGCAGCCGCCACATCATGTTCCGGGTGGACAATATGACCCTGATCACCCGCCGTCTGGAGGGCGAGTTCCTGAACTACCGGCAGGCAATTCCGAAGAACAACCCCATTGTCCTCACGGCGGCCCGGAAAATGGTCATGTCCTCCGTGGATCGGGTCTCCCTGATTATTACGGAGAAGCAGAAGAGCCCCCTGCGCTGCACCTTCTCCGACAACATTATGAAAATCCAGACCAGCACCGCCATCGGAAACGCCTATGACGAATGCTATGTCAACGGGGACGGCAAGGATCTGGAAATCGGATTTAACAACAAGTACCTGATGGACGCGCTGAAGGCAGCCCCGGCGGATGAGATCCGAATCGAATTGAATACGCCCATCTCCCCCTGCCTCATCCTGCCCGCAGACGGCACGGACTCCTTCCTGTATATGGTGCTCCCTGTCCGCCTGAGAGCAAATTGACGGAAAGGGTTCTCTGAAAAATGGAAAAAATAACATCGGAAATCTCTACGGAGTTTATCAAGCTGGAATCCCTCCTGAAGTTTGAAGGCGCGGCGGAAACCGGCGGCGACGCCAAGCTGCTGATCCGGGAGGGACAGGTCACGGTGAACGGCCAGGTATGCACCCAGCGGGGGAAAAAGATACGCCCCGGCGATGTGGTGGTTCTGGGCGATGTGGAAATCACGGTCAGATGAGGGTTGACGCGCTGGAGCTGGACAGCTTCCGCAACTATTCCCACCTGTATGCGGAGTTCCACCCGGGGATCAATGTGATTTACGGCGAAAACGCCCAGGGAAAGACCAATCTATTGGAGGGAATTTCCTATCTGGCGGCGGCCAAAAGCCACCGGGCCCGGTCGGATCAGGAGATGATCCAATTTGGCCGGGAATTTGGCGGCATCGCCTGCCGGGTGTGGAGCCAGGGGAGAGAAGTTCGGCTGGAGGCCCAGTTCCGCCGGGGCGGACGGCGGCAACTGAAAAAAAACGGCGTCAAGCTGAAAAGCGGAGCGGAGCTGTCCGGGATTCTGACAACCGTGCTGTTCTGCCCGGAGGATCTGTATCTGATCCGGGAGGGGGCCGCCACCCGGCGGAGGTTTCTGGACGCCTCCATCAGCCAGCTTCGGCCCAGGTACGCCAAGGCCCTTTCGGAATATCACCGCCTGTACGAGCACAAAACCCGCATCCTGCGGGATTGGAAGGAAAAGCCGGATCTGCTGGCCCCCCTGGACGACTTCAACCTCCGCATGGCCCAGACCGGCGCCATCCTCATACACTATCGGGCCCACTATGTGCGGAAGCTGAGAGAATATGCCCCCGCCGTCCACCGGGACTTCTCCGGCGGGCGGGAGGAACTGGGGCTTTGTTACCAGACGGTCAGGGAGGTGGAAAACCCGGAGGCGCCGCCCTCTGAGATTTTTCCTCATCTGATGGCCCAGCAGGAGCGGCTGCGCCCGGCGGAGCTGGAGGCCCGGAGCTGCCTGGCGGGGCCCCACAAGGACGAACTGGCGGTGAGCCTGAACGGGATCTCCGCCAAGACCTACGGCAGCCAGGGCCAGACCCGGACAGCCGCCCTCTCCCTGAAGCTGGCGGAGCGGGAGATCGCCTTCCATGACACGGGGGAATACCCCGTCCTCCTGCTGGACGATGTGCTCAGCGAGCTGGACCCCCGGCGGCAGGAATTTGTCCTCAACCGGATCAAGGGGGGGCAGGTGTTTATCACCTGCTGCGAGGACGAGCGGCTGGAAGCCATGGAGGAGGGCCGGGTATTTCATATTCACAACGGCGCCATTGCCGGAAAGGAAGCCTGACCATGTATTTGCATTTGGGGCAATCCGTGATCGTGGATGATCGGGAGATTGTGGGATTGTATGACCTGGATATCACCTCCCAATCCCACATCACCAGGGATTTTTTAGCGAAAGCGGAGAAAAGCGGCAAGGTCGTCAATGTCAGTGAGGAGATTCCGAAGTCCTTTGTGGTCTGTGACGACGGAAAGCAGGTCAGGGTATATATCTCCCAGCTTTCCACGGCGACCCTGCTGCGCCGTTCTGAAAACATCAGGGACGCTTTGAGTAAACCCCTCGTTTCCTCAGGGCTTCCCGAAAAGCAACGATAATTGCTCCCGTCCCGGACAGGAGCAGAGTAAGTAAAAGAGGTACGATTATGTCTGAAGAATTGGAAAAGAGCACCATAGTAGATCACGAATATGACGCGGCGGAAATCCAGGTTCTGGAGGGGCTGGAGGCAGTGCGCAAGCGGCCCGGTATGTATATCGGCTCGACCTCCTCCAGCGGCCTCCATCATCTGGTCTACGAGATCGTGGACAACGCCATTGACGAGGCCCTGGCAGGCTATTGCACAGAGATCAGCGTCTCCATTCTGGAGGGGGATGTGATCTCCGTAATGGACAACGGACGGGGCATCCCGGTGGATATCCAGGCCCAGACGGGCAGGCCGGCTCTCGAGGTGGTCTATACCGTCCTCCACGCCGGCGGAAAATTCGGCGGCGGCGGCTATAAGGTCTCCGGCGGGCTCCACGGCGTGGGCGCCAGCGTGGTCAACGCTCTGTCCGATTGGCTGGTTGTACAGGTTCACCGCAACGGGAAAATCTATGAGATGAAGTTCTCCCGGGGCGATGTGACGCAGGAGATGACGGTGGTGGGGGAGACCGGCATTACCGGCACCCATGTGACCTTCCACCCGGACCCGGAGATGTTTGAGGACACCGTTTACTCCTATGAAACGCTGCACCAGAGAATGAGGGAGCAGGCGTTCCTGAACGCGGGCCTGACCATCCACATGGAGGACAGGCGCCCCGGGCAGGAGCAGAAGGAAACGATGTGCTACGAGGGCGGCATCCGGGAATTTGTCACCTTTATCAACGAGAATAAGGACCCGATCCATCCCGGCGTGATCTATATGTCCGGCGAAAAGGAGGACTCCATGGCGGAGATCGCCATGCAGTATACAGACAGTTATAATGAGGTCATCGTCTCGTTTGCCAATAATATCCATACCCCGGAGGGCGGGATGCACGAGGAGGGCTTCAAGCGGGCCATCACCGGCGTTTTAAATTCCTACGGGAAGAAAATGAAGCTGCTGAAAGAGGACGAGAAGGTCAGCGGCGAGGATTGCCGGGAGGGACTGACCTGCGTGATCTCCGTCAAGCTGATGGAGGCCCAGTTCGAGGGCCAGACCAAGGCCAAGCTGGGCAACAGCGAAATCCGCACCCTGGTCAATTCGGTGGTCACAAAGAAGCTCAATGAGTTCCTGGAGGAAAACCCCGCCGTCGGCAAGGCAATTCTGGAAAAAGCCATGCTGGCCTCCCGGGCCAGGGAAGCGGCCAGGAAAGCCAGGGAATCTGTCCGCCGGAAAACCGGCCTGGAGTCCGGCCAGATGCCGGACAAGCTCCAGGACTGCAACGAGCGGGACCCCTCCCTGTGCGAAATTTATATCGTAGAGGGAGATTCCGCCGCAGGCTCCGCAATCCAGGGCAGGGATTCCCGGTTCCAGGCCATCCTCTCCATGTGGGGCAAGATGCTGAACGTGGAAAAGGCCCGGGCGGATAAAATTTACGGCAACGACAAGCTCTACCCCATGATCGTGGCCCTGGGCGCCGGGATCGGGGATGAATTTAACATCGAAAAGCTCCGCTACCACAAGATTATCATCATGGCCGATGCCGATGTAGACGGCTCCCATATCCGCACCCTGCTGCTCACGTTCTTCTTCCGCTATATGCGCCCTCTGATCGAGCGGGGCTATGTCTATTCCGCCGTCCCTCCCCTGTATAAGCTGGTGAGGGGAAAGACCACCCGGGTGGCCTACTCCGATGAGGAGCGGGATCGGGTCAGCGCCGAGATGCGGGAGGGCAGCCCCAACGCAAAGATCGACATCAGCCGGTTTAAGGGCCTGGGCGAAATGGACCCCCATGAGCTGTGGGAGACCACCATGGACCCGGAGCGCCGCTCCCTGCGCCGCATTACCCTGGGGGACGCCATCGCTGCGGATAAGGTGTTCACCGTTCTCATGGGAGAAGAGGTGGAGCCCCGCCGGGAGTGGATCGAGACCAACGCCAAGTATGTGGTCAATCTGGATATCTGAGGAGGCGAGACGTTATGGCACACAAGAGAGATTACAAGCCGGAGGATATTTTATTTCCGGATCAGGTGATAACAGAGTCCGAGCTGGTGGGGGAGATGCAGACCAGCTATATCGAATACGCCATGTCGGTCATTGTCGGCCGGGCCCTGCCGGATGTGCGGGACGGGCTAAAGCCGGTACACCGGCGGATTCTCTACACCATGCAGGAGGACGGCCTGACAAACGACAAGCCCTTTAAAAAGTCCGCCACCTGCGTGGGCGACGTGCTGGGCAAATACCATCCCCACGGGGATGCCTCTGTCTATGACGCCATGGTGCGTCTGGCCCAGGACTTTTCCATGCGCTATATGCTGGTGGACGGCCACGGCAACTTCGGCTCCGTGGACGGCGACCCCCCCGCCGCCTACCGTTACACCGAGGCCCGCATGGCCAAGATGGCCAACGAGATGATGCGGGATCTGGACAAGGATACGGTGGACTGGGACCCCAACTTCGACGAGAGCCGGAAGGAGCCCCGGGTGGTCCCCTCCCGGTTCCCCAATCTGCTGGTGAACGGCTCCTCCGGCATCGCCGTGGGCATGACCACCAACATCCCGCCCCACAACC
>CAYSNK010000052.1:0-10293 GCA_964432375.1 uncultured Oscillospiraceae bacterium
GTCTGATCCTGATGGGCGAAGAAGTCCTCGATGACGGCAACCAGCTTGTCGCCGGTCTCCCGGGAAGCGGCGGCGTCGTCCTTGGCGGCCAGCCACGCTTTGCAGGCGGCAACCACATCCTCGTCAGCCCAATCCAGGGAAGCCAGCTCGGTGACAATGTCGATGAGCTTTGCCCGGCGCTGGGTGACGGCCAGGTTCATGCCGAAGCCGAACTCGGCGGCGTCCTCGAACAGGGAGTTCTCCCATGCGGGGCCCTGGCCCTTCTGGTTGACGGTATAGGGGGTGGAGGGAGCGGAGCAGCCCCAAATAGAGGAGCAACCCGTTGCGTTTGCGATATACATACGGTCGCCGAAGAGCTGGGTGACCAGCTTTGCATAGGGGGTCTCGCCGCAGCCGCCGCAGGCGCCGGAGAACTCCAGCAGGGGCTGCTTGAACTGGACGGACTTGACCGTGCCCTGGGGAATGGGAAGCTGCTTCTCGGTGACGGTGTAAGCGGTCTTGTCAAAGACCTCCTGCTGCTCCATCTGGGAGGCCAGGGGCTTCATGACCAGGGCCTTGTTCTTGGCGGGGCAGACGTTTGCGCAGGAGCCGCAGCCGGTGCAGTCCATGGGGGAGATAATCATGGAGAACTTCAGGTCGTCCATCCCCTTGCCGACCATCTTGGCGGTTTTCAGGGCGGCGGGGGCGGCGGCGATCTCCTGGGCGTTCATGGCCAGGGGACGGATCACCGCGTGGGGACAGGACATGGCGCACTGGTTGCACTGGATGCAGTTTTCGGGAATCCACTGGGGGACGGTGACGGCGGTGCCCCGCTTCTCAAAGGCGGCGGTGCCGCAGGGGATGGAACCATCCACGCCGGGCAGCAGCTGGGAGGTGGTCAGCACATCCCCCTCCTGGGCGGAGGCGGGAACCATCACGGTGTCCAGATAGCTCTGAACATCGGCCCGGTCGGAGGTGCCCACGGAAACGGCGGGGCCGTCCGCCGCATCGGCCCAATCGGCGGGGATCTCCAGCTCCACCAGGTTGTTGATGCCGGCATCCACGGCAGCCTTGTTGCTGTCAACAATGTTCTGGCCCTTTGCGCCGTAGGTTGTCTCGATGGCGCTCTTCATATAGCCCACGGCATCCTCGATGGGAATGATGTTGGACAGCTTGAAGAAGGCGGCCTGCAGCACCATGTTGGTGCGGTTGGAGGGCAGGCCCACGGAAACCGCCAGGGAGGTTGCGTCGCAGGCGTAGACATGGACATGGTTCTTGGCGATGTGGCGCTTAGCGCTGGCGGGCAGCACCTTGCCCAGGGCCTCCACGTCCATATCGGTGTTGATGAGGAAGGAGCCGCCCGGCTTGATGTCCTGGGCGATCTGATACTTCTCCAGGTAGGCGGGGTTGTGGCAGGCCACGAAGTCAGCCTGCTTCACATAGTAGGTGGACTTGATCTCCTCGGGGCCGAAACGCAGATGGGAGATGGTCAGGCCGCCGGACTTCTTGGAGTCGTACTGGAAGTAAGCCTGAACCTTCAAATCGGTATGGTCGCCGATAATCTTGATGGAGTTCTTGTTGGCGCCGACAGTGCCGTCGGAGCCCAGGCCCCAGAACTTGCAGGAGGTGGTGCCCGCAGGGGTGACGTCCGGCTCCTCCTCCACAGGCAGGGAGAGGTTGGTCACGTCGTCCACCATGTTGATGGTGAAGCCGTTCAGAGGCTTTTCGGCCTGGCCGTTCTTAAACGCGGAGATCACGCCGCCGGGGGTGGTGTCCTTGGAGCCCAGACCGTAGCGGCCGCCGCAGACCTTGATGTCCGCAAAGGCGGAGCCCCGGATGGCGGAGCAGACGTCCAGGTAGAGGGGCTCGCCGGGGGCGCCGGGCTCCTTGCAGCGGTCCATGACCACCAGGGACTTGCAGGTTGCGGGGATGGCCTCCACAAATTTGGCGGAGGCAAAGGGACGGTACAGGCGCACCTTGATCAGGCCCACCTTTTCTCCCCGGGCGGTCAGATAGTCGATGGTTTCCTCGGCGGCGTCGCACAGGGAGCCCATGGCCACCATAACGGTCTCGGCGTCCGGGGCGCCGTAGTAGTTGAACAGCTTGTAGTTGGTGCCGATCTTCTCGTTGACCTGATCCATGCAGCCCTGAACCACATCGGGGAAGGCTTCATAGTATTTGTTGGCGGCCTCCCGGGTCTGGAAGAAGATGTCCGGGTTCTGGCTGGAGCCGCGCATCACGGGATGCTCGGGGTTCAGCGCCCGGGCGCGGAAGCGCTCGATGGCCTCCCAGTCGGTCATATCGGCCAGATCCTTGTAGTCCCAGACGGCGACCTTGCGGATTTCGTGGGAGGTGCGGAACCCGTCAAAGAAGTGGATGATGGGGATGCTGCCCTTGATGGTGGACAGATGGGCCACAGCGCCCAGATCCATTGCCTCCTGGGGGTTGGTGGAAGCGATCATCGCAAAGCCGGTCTGACGGCAGGCCATCACGTCGGACTGATCGCCAAAGATGGACAGGGCGTGGGTGGCCAGGGCCCGGGCCGAGACATTGATGACGCCCGGCATCAGCTCGCCGGCGATCTTATACATATTGGGGATCATCAGCAGCAGGCCCTGGGACGCGGTATAGGTAGTGGTCAGGGCGCCGGCGGTGATGGAGCCGTGGACAGCACCGGCGGCGCCGCCTTCGGACTGCATTTCCGCGATCTTGACCGTCTGGCCGAAGATATTCTTCAGGCCGTGGGCAGCCCATTCATCCGTCAGCTCAGCCATGACAGAGGACGGCGTGATGGGGTAAATTGCGGCAACTTCCGTAAACGCATAGGATACGGTCGCTGCGGCAGTATTGCCGTCCATGGTTTTCAGTTTGCGAGCCATGATTTGTTCTCCTCCTTAGTTTGGGCAGGCATCCCTGCCGCAGAATTCCAAAACTGCACGATTCCAAAACTCATCGTTGCTGCCTACATTTTATCAGGTTTCCACAGAATTGTAAACAAAATCTTTCCGTTTTTTATCGGGCGGTTGGCAGCAGAATACCCAAGCGCCAAGTGCCTCCGTTTCCGGAGGCGCCGTGGGGCATGGGGGATTTATCGGAGCTTCCCTTGCAATCCGGCGCAAAATGCTATATGATAATGCTGCATGATAATGTAGTTGAAACGCGGATCGCGCAAAACGAGAGGGGGAACCCACCATGGTTGTGACAGTGACATCGGCGGGCCTATACGGTGTGGAGGGGTATCTGGTGCAGGTGGAATGCTGCGTCAGCCGGGGGATGCCCGGCTTTGAGGTGGTGGGCCTGCCCGATGCCGCGGTGAAGGAATCCCGGGAGCGGGTGCGCTCCGCCATTCGGGATTCCGGCTACACCTTTCCGGTCAGCCGGATCACCGCGAACCTGGCCCCGGCCGACCGCCGGAAAGAGGGCACGATTTATGACCTGCCGATCCTGATCGGGCTGCTGGCCGCCAGCGGACAGCTGGAGCTTCCGCCCAGGGACAGCCTTTTCCTGGGGGAGCTGAGCCTGTCGGGAAAGCTGCGCCCCATCCGGGGGGTGCTGCCCATGACGCTGGCCGCCAAGCGGAGCGGGATCTCCACCATCTATGTCCCGGCGGAAAACGCCGCCGAGGCCACCCTGGCGGAGGGGATCACCGTCTACGGCATTGCCAACGTGCGGGAGCTGACCCAGCACCTCTCCGGGGAGCAGCGCATAAAACCGGCGGAGCCCTGGGTTTCCCAGCCGGAGCAGGCGTTGGAGCTGGACTTTTCGGAGGTAAAGGGCCAGGAGCAGGCAAAGCGGGCCCTGGAGGTCGCCGCCGCCGGAGGGCATAATATCCTGATGGCGGGCCCGCCGGGGGCGGGCAAATCCATGCTGGCCAAGCGGCTCCCCTCTATCCTGCCGGAGATGACCCGGGAGGAGGCCCTGGAAGCCACGGAACTCCACTCGGTTTCCGGCCAGCTTTCCCCGGAGCGGCCTATGCTGACCCGCCGGCCTTTCCGGGCGCCCCATCACACCATCTCCGCCATCGGCCTGGCCGGAGGCGGCTCGATTCCCCATCCGGGTGAGATTTCCATGGCGCATAACGGCGTCCTCTTTCTGGACGAGCTGCCGGAATTCAGCAGCGACGCCCTGGAGGTGCTGCGCCAGCCCCTGGAGGACGGAAGGGTGCAGATTTCCCGGGTCTCCGGCTCCGTGGTCTATCCCAGCCGGTTTATGCTGGTCTGCGCCATGAATCCCTGCAAATGCGGCTGGTACGGCCACCCCTCCGGCCGCTGCACCTGTTCGGCCAAAAGCGTGGAGAAGTACCTGTCCCGCCTGTCCGGGCCCCTGCTGGATCGGATCGATATCAAGGTGGATGTGCAGGCCCTGGAATTTGACGAGCTGTCCCGGCGGGGCGGGGGAGAGCCCTCTGCGGCCATCCGCCAGCGGGTCAACGGGGCCAGGGCGCGCCAGCTTGCCCGGTTCGGGGCGGGCGGGACCTACTGCAACGCCTATATGAACCAGGCGGAGCTGGCGGAATATTGCCGGCTGGACGAGGCGGGGACCGCCATGATGAAGGCCGCCTTTCAGCGGATGGGCCTGACCGCCCGCAGCTATGATAAAATTCTCCGGGTGGCCCGCACCATCGCCGATCTGGACGGGGAGGAAAACATCCGGGCCGTCCACCTGGCGGAGGCCATCCAGTACCGGACGGCGGAGAGCCTGAAGCGGTGAGAAAGAAACGAACGAGGAAGAAAAGAAGATGGAAGAAATCATCCTTTGCAAGCTGGGCGAGATGGTCCTGAAGGGCCTGAACCGCCGGAATTTTGAGGAGTGTCTGCTGAAGATCGTCAAGCGCCGGGTCAAGTCCTGCGGCAAGTTCAAGGTGTACTCCAAGCAGTCCACCATCTATGTGGAGCCGGAAACGGAGGACTGCGACATCGACGCCGCCTTTGACGCCCTGAAGGTGGTCTTTGGCATCGTGGGCCTGTCCCGGGCCAGGGCCTGCCCCAAGGACAAGGATGCGTTCGCGGCCTGCGCCGGGGAGTATCTGAGGGATCAGCTATCCGCCGCACATTCCTTTAAGGTGGAGTCCAAGCGGGCGGACAAGACCTTTCCCATGACCTCCATTGAGCTGAGCCAGTTTGTGGGGGGCGCACTGCTGGAGGCGTTTCCCAACCTGACGGTGGACGTACACAACCCGGAACTGGTGGTGCATCTGGAGGTTCGGGACTTGGCGGGCTATGTCCACGCCGCGCCGGAGCCCGGGGCCGGGGGGCTGCCTGTGGGGATCAACGGCAGAGCCGCAGCCCTGCTTTCCGGCGGCATCGACTCCCCGGTGGCCTGCTATATGATCGCCAAGCGGGGCGTCAACCTGGAGCTAGTCCACTTTTTCAGCTATCCCTACACCTCCCTGGAGGCCAGGGAAAAGGTCGTC
The DNA here is from genome assembly GCA_964432375.1 of uncultured Oscillospiraceae bacterium. Taxonomy (GTDB): domain Bacteria; phylum Bacillota; class Clostridia; order Oscillospirales; family Oscillospiraceae; genus JAJQBJ01. The sequence continues at coordinate 5,393 of CAYSNK010000052.1, forward strand.
ACGCTGGCCAGGGAGCTGACCCGCTACTGCGGCAGGATGAAGCTCCATGTGATCCCCTTTACGGAAATCCAGGAGGAAATCCGCCGCCGGTGCCCGGAGGCGCTGTTCACCCTGGTGATGCGCCGCTTTATGATGCGGCTGAGCCAGGCTGTGGCGGAGCAAACCGGCTGCAAGGCCCTGGTTACCGGCGAATGCCTGGGCCAGGTGGCAAGCCAGACCCTGGAGGCCATGAACGTCACCGGGGCAGTGGCGTCCCTGCCGGTTCTCCGCCCGGTCATCGGGATGGATAAGGAGGAGATCATCCGGGTTGCCCGGCGGATCGGAACCTTTGAGACCTCCATCCTGCCCTATGAGGACTGCTGTACGGTGTTCACCCCCCGCCACCCCAAGACCAGGCCCAGCCTGGCCGAGCTGGAGGAGGCGGAGCGGGCCCTGGATGTGGAGGGCCTGATGGAAAAAGCCCTGGCGGGCACGGAGGTCCTCACCGTCACGGTGGAGGATTATCCGGATTGAATTTCCTGTGAAGCGGAGCTTTCGCAGGAAAAAGGAGGAGTTTTATGTCGGATACAGCGGAACTTCTGGCGGTGGGCACCGAGCTGCTGCTGGGCTCCATTGCCAATACCGATGCCCAGATGATCTCCCGGATGCTGTCTGAATTGGGCGTCAACGTCTATTACCATACCGTGGTGGGGGATAATCCCCAGCGGGTCAGGGCCGCAGTGGAGATTGCCAAAAGCCGGGCGAATATCCTTATCACTACCGGCGGCCTGGGTCCCACCTGCGACGACCTGACGAAGCAGGTGCTGGCGGAAGCCTTTGGCCGTCCCCTGGCCTTTTATCCGGAGTGCGCGGAGCAGGTGCGCCGCTTTTATGAGAGCCGTCTCCACGGCGGAAGGATGCCGGAGAGCAATCTGTCCCAGGCGTGGCTGCCGGAGGGCAGCGAGGTGCTGGTCAATGACTGGGGCACCGCCCCGGGCTGCACCTTTGAAAGCCAGGGGGTGCGGGTGTTTATGCTGCCCGGCGTGCCCGGGGAGTGCGAGGCCATGATGCGGCATCGGGTGATGCCCCGGCTGGCGGCCCGGGAGCAGGGGGTGATCGTCTCCCGGACGGTGAAGATTTTCGGCCTGGGGGAGTCCGCTGTGGAATCTATCCTGCGGGATCGGATGCTGGAGCTGGCCAATCCCACCCTGGCGCCCTACGCCAAAAACGGGGAGGTGGAGCTGCGCCTGACCGCCAGGGCGGAGAGCGAGGAGGCCGGAAATGCCATGCTGGACCCCCTGGAGGCCGAAGTCCGGGAGAAGCTGGGGGACATCATCTATGGCGTGGACGTATCCTCTCTGGAGGAGCAGGTGGTGCGCCTGCTGACCCGGCGGGGGCTGACCATGGGCACCGCCGAATCCTGCACCGGGGGCCTGATCGCCAAGCGGGTGACGGATATCCCCGGCGCCTCCCGGGTGCTGAAGGGGGGCGTGGTGGCCTATACCGATGAGGTGAAGCATGGGGTTCTGGGAGTCCCGGAGGAACTGCTCAGGACGGCGGGGGCGGTGTCCCCGGAGGTGGCCGCGGCCATGGCCCGGGGGGCCAGGCGGGCGCTGGGCTGCGACCTTGCGGTGTCGGCCACCGGCCTGGCCGGGCCGGAGGAGGACGGCTTCGGTCACACCGGCGGCACAGTGTTCCTGGCCCTGTGCGACGGGGAACACACCTGGGTCAAGGAAACCCACCGGGGCATTGACCGGGCCCGGGTGCGCACCATGACCGCCCACACCGCCCTGGATCTGCTCCGAAGATATTTGACCGGCCTGGATCTCGGGAGCCTCTGAATCCGCCGCCCGGGGCCGGAGGGCGGCTGCCGCCGGTTGGATTGGTGCTTCCATTGAATCAGTGAGGTGCGCGATGAACGAACAGGTTTCCGTCCCGCTGAAGAAGATCTGGGACTATATGAAGCTGGACAGGGAGCCGGAGCCTGCGGACTGCATCATCGGCTTCGGCAATTACAACGAGGAGATCCCCCTGCGGGCGGCGGAACTGTATCACCGGGGATACGCGCCGAAGGTGCTGTTTACCGGCGGACTGGGCCGGAACACCCGGGATCTGTGGCGGGAGAGCGAGGCCGCCCGCTTCGGGCGGCTGGCCCTGGAAGCCGGGGTGCCGGAAGCGGATATTATCCTGGAGGATCAGGCCGCCAACACTGCGGAAAATATCCTGCTGGCCCGGAAGAAGCTGGAGGAGCTGGGCCTGCCCCGCAAAAAGCTCCTGGGGGTACACAAGCCCTTTATGGAGCGGCGGATCTATGCGGCCTGGCAGGTCTATTGGCCGGAGGCGGAGCTGGTGGTCACCTCCCCCCAGATGACGATGGAGGAATACATCCGAAGTTCCATGGCCCAGGGCCTGACGGAAAAAGGGGTGATCGACGTGATCGTGGGGGACTTCCAGCGGATCGAGGTCTATGCCGGGCTGGGCTACCAGATCCCCCAGCAGATCCCCCCGGAGACGCGGCGGGCCTTTGAGGAACTGGTGAGGCTGGGCTATACGGGGGAGCTGGTTTGAACCTCTTGAATGAACAAAAAAGGGAAAATTTTTTCAACTAAATCTGTTCAAAATAGAAAAAATGCGCTTCCGTGGAAAATTCTTGGCGTTTTTATATGCAATTCCGGAAAGAACCTGATATAATTGGGCGTGGTTGATTTGAAACCCCGCCCCGGCGCGTTTGCAGCAGCATAAACGCTTCTGTTGCTCGGGGCGTTTCATTTTCCCGGGCCAGCGTCCGGCCCGGAACTCAGACAGACTTAGGAAAGAGAGAGTGGAAAACATGATTTCTCACGGTAAAGATGTCAAAGTCTTCTCCGGCACCGCGAATCCGGAGCTGGCCAAGAAAATCTGTGCCAAGATGAAAATTGCCCTGGGTGCTGCGGAGGTATCCACCTTTGCGGACGGCGAGAAGTGCATTTCTCTGTATGAAACGGTTCGTGGCAGCGATGTATTCGTGGTGCAGTCCACCTGCAACCCCGTCAACGACAACCTGATGGAGCTGCTGATTATGATAGACGCCCTGAAGCGGGCCTCCGCCGGACGCATCACTGCGGTAATTCCCTACTTTGGCTATGCCCGTCAGGATCGCAAAAGCAAGCCCCGGGACCCCATCTCCGCAAAGCTGGTGGCCAACCTGATCACGGAGGCCGGTGCGGATCGCGTCCTGACCATGGATCTCCACGCCGACCAGATTCAGGGCTTCTTTGATATCCCGGTGGACAATCTGCTGGGTTCCCCTGTGTTTGTCAGCTACTTTGCGGAGAAATATGCCGCCGTGCATGACAAGACCATCGTAGTCTCCCCTGATGTGGGCTCCGTGAAGCGGGCCCGGGCCTTTGCCCAGAAGCTGGATCTCCCTCTGGCCATTGTGGACAAGCGCCGCCAGAAGGCCAATGTCTCTGAGGTTATGAATATCATCGGCGATGTCAGGGGGATGCACGCCATCCTGCTGGACGACATGGTGGATACCGGCGGCTCCCTGTGCCAGGCGGCAAACGCCCTGGTGGAGATCGGCGGCGCCCTGTCCGTGTCCGCCTGCGCTTCCCACGGCGTCCTCTCCGGCCCCGCCTTGCAGCGGATCGAGGACTCCGCCCTGGACGAGGTGATTTTCCTGGACACCATCCCCCCCAAGGAGGGCATGGAGAAAGTCACCGGGAAAATCAAGTATCTGACCGTGTCCGATATGTTTGCCGGTGCGATCGAACGCATTTATGAGGAGGCATCTGTCTCCAAGCTGTTTGTGTGATCCCGCGTGAAGGGGTTCCGGCCTCCGCCGGAACCCCCGCGCTTCCCTGAACCCATCCCCGCGCTGACACCCCCTGTACCTGTGTGCCGGGGGATTTCGTGTTGTCCGGATTTTGGGAATTTCTCTGGGAAACGCTAGAAAGAAAGAATGGAGGGAGGACGATATGCGCCTTTTTCAGAAAAAAGCCTCCGGCGTGGAGTGGCTTGTGGTATGCCTGGGCAATTCCGGCGGAAAATACGAGAACACCCGCCACAACACCGGCTTCCTGGTGGCGGACGAACTGGGGGAGCGGTGGGAGATCCCCATCCAGCGCCTGAAATACCGGGCCATGACCGGCGTCTGTGAGGTCAATGGCCACAAGGTCATGGTGCTGAAGCCCGTCACACTGATGAACCTGTCCGGGGAGTGCGTCCATGAGGCGGCCTCTTTCTTTCATACGCCGGCGGATCATGTGCTGGTGGTCTGTGACGATGTCTCCCTGCCCCTGGGCAAGGTGCGGGTGCGGCCCTCCGGCTCCGCCGGGGGCCACAACGGGCTGAAAAATATCATCGCGCACCTGGGGACGGATCAGTTCCCCCGGGTGAAAATCGGCGTGGGCGCAAAGCCAAGGCCGGATTATGACCTGGTGGACTGGGTGCTGGGCAAGTTCACCCAGGCGGAGCGGGCCCAACTGGAGCCGGGCATCCAAAAGGCTGCCGAGGCGGTGGAATTTCTTGTATCGGGAAATGACATTTCCAGGGCGATGAACAAATATAATTAACAATCGCCAATGACGAATTTGTTCAGATGCCCCGTAAGGGGCATAAACCCGTAATTAGGAGGCGGAAATGCGGAACCTGCTGAAACTATTAAACGGTGTGCCCGAATACCGGGAGCTGCTGGCGGATATGGAAAACGGGCGGTGCCCGGTGGCGGTTTCCGGCCTGTCCGCGATACACCGGGCCCATATTGCCGCGGCGATCCAGGCGGAGCAGGGGAGGCCGGTGCTTGTGGTCTGCGCGGACGACACCGACGCCGGACGGATGCGCAAGGATCTGGCGGCCTTTTCCGGCCGGGAGGTAGAGCTGCTGCCCGGGCGGGAGTTCACCTTTCACAACGCGGCCACCGTCTCCCACCAGTGGGAGCA
>CAYSNK010000053.1:0-3621 GCA_964432375.1 uncultured Oscillospiraceae bacterium
GCGGGCAAAGGCGGTGCCCAGCAGATAAGTCTCATACTTGGCGCCTGCCATGACGGAGGGGATGATCACATCGTCCACCATCTCGTCCACCAGGTCGGCCACGATCAGCTTGGAGGCGCCGGTCTTGAGGGCCTTTTCCTCCAGGCCCTCCAGCTCGTCGGCCTGCCCCACGTTGCCGGAAACGGCGATGATCTCCGGGTTGTTATAATTTTCCTTCAGCCAGGGAATAATAATGGATGTATCCAGGCCGCCGGAGTAAGCCAGAACGACTTTTTTCACTTCAAATTTACCCATAGTTCGGATTCCTCCCAAAGATGATATGAAAGATGCCCTGCCCCCCTTCCGCGCCGGAGGGCGCCGGGGCCGGGACACCGAGGTTTGACGGTGGTGCTTGAAAGCCTCTGAACAGACCGGCGGAAACGGCCTTGCCGGTTGAATCAGAGCTTTTTTATTCTAGCACGGGGCAAAGGGAATTGCAACCAGCAATTTGAATATATATGCGGGGAAAAACCGGTGAAATTGGAGGAAAAACCACAAAGCACCGCATAAATATCCATTTATAAATGAATAATTGAATGAAAATCCAAATTGTTGGCCGCGCAGAAAAAGACGGAGGCGAACCTGCGCCTCCGTCCTCTCGGTTCGGGAATTATTCCTGAGAGATCGCACCCATGGGGCAAGTATCTGCGCAAGCACCGCACTCAATGCAGGCGGAAGCGTCGATCTCGTACTGAGTATCGCCCTGAGAAATAGCACCAACGGGGCAGCCGCCCTCACAGGAACCACACATCACGCAGTCAGAGCTGATTTTATAAGCCATGCAGGAACACCTCCATTCTCAAGCTGCTTACATTCTACCAATCTTTTGTGGAAAAATCAATGGCAATCTGAAAAAATGGAATAATTTTTTATAAACATCTCATAATGAATGACAGGGCGGCCCCGGCCGGGAAGGGCCCGGGCGCGGCCCACAGTTCACAGGAGGCGGAAGCAATGAACAAGGAAAAGGATTCATTTGGAAAACAGAAGGAGGAGATGGAGGCCGCAGGCAGCCTGACCCCGGAGCTCTCCGGAGGGCGGCACACCCGGCCCCATCCCTTCCGCTATGCGGGACAGGACCCGGAGGGGGCCCCTCCCAGAGGACAGGAACCGACCCATGAATGAGGACAGTATGAAGCAGCGACAGTTTACAGATCACGCCCGGGCCGCGATCCTGCTGGCCTGGGACAACGCACGGAGAATGGGCCACTGCTATGTGGGCAGCGAGCACCTGCTGCTCGGACTGCGGCAGGTGTCCGGTTCGGTGGCAGCCGGGCTGCTGGAAAGCTGCGGCGCCCACGAGAAAACCCTGACGGAGGCGGTTTCCGCCTCCGCCGGGCTGGGGGCGCCGGAGGGGCTTTCCCTGGGCGTCACCGGCCGGTTCCGCACCATTGTGCGGCAGGCGGCGGCGGAGGCCGCGGGCCGGGGCAGGCGGAAGATCGGCACGATCCATCTGCTGGCCGGGATCGTCTGCCAGCGGGAAGGAGGCAGCGCCATGGCGCTGAAGGGGGCAAAGGTGGATCAGCAGCGGCTGTATACCTCGGTCTTTGCCTACTTAGGGGGAGAAAACTGCTCCGGCCCCAAGAGCAGCCGGGGAAAGGAGCCGGAACCCGTCCGGGATTCCAGGCAGCTGGAGCAGTTCTCCCGGGATCTGACCGCCATGGCCGCTGAGGGAAAGCTGGACCCCGTCTCCGGCAGGGAGCGGGAGCTGGAGCGCATCATTCAGATCCTGATCCGCCGGACAAAAAACAATCCGGTGCTGCTCGGAGAGGCGGGAGTGGGCAAAACCGCCATTGTGGAGGAGCTGGCCCGGCGGATGCGGTTCGGCCAGGTGCCGGAGGGGCTGAAGGGGCTCCGGCTGCTCTCCATCGACCTGCCCGCCATGGTAGCGGGCACCAAGTACCGGGGGGAGTTTGAGGAGCGGGTCAAGCGCCTGACCAACGAGGTCCGCCGGGCGGGGAACATCATCCTCTTTCTGGACGAACTCCACACCCTGGTGGGGGCAGGCTCCGCAGAGGGGGCCATCGACGCCTCAAATATCCTGAAGCCCGCCCTGAGCCGGGGAGAGCTGCAAATCATCGGCGCCACCACCCGGGCGGAATACCGCAGGTATATCGAGAAGGACGGCGCCCTGGAGCGGCGGTTTCAGCCGGTGCAGGTGGAGGCGCCCACCCGGGAAGCCGCGCTGGAGATCCTCTATATCCTGCGCAGCCGGTACGAGCTCCATCATCACCTGTCCATCTCCAACGAGGCGCTGCAGGCGGCGGTGGATCTTTCCATCCGGTATTTGCCTGACCGCCAGCTTCCGGACAAGGCGGTGGATCTGATGGACGAGGCCGCCGCCGCCGTGAGGCTGTCCGCGGCAGTCACCCCGCCGGAGCTGGAGGAACTGCACCGGCGGATGAACCAGGCGGAGGCGGAGCTGGACGAGGCGGTTTCCGCGATGAATTTCGAGCGGGCCGCCATGCTGCGGGACGTGGCGGACAACTTCAAGGATCAGTATGAGACTGCCAGAAACCGGTGGCGGGCCGGCACCGGGGCCATGCTGGTGGGGAAGCAGGACGTGGCCCGGGTGGTGTCCCAGTGGACGGGAATCCCGGTGCAGACCCTGAGCAGAAGCGAGGCGGAACGGCTGATGGATCTGGAAACCGTCCTGCACAAGCGGGTGATCGGCCAGGAGGAAGCGGTTCGGGCGGTGTCCGCCGCCGTCCGGCGCAGCCGGGCGGGGCTGCGGGAGGATGGCCGTCCCACAGGCTCCTTCCTCTTCTGCGGAACCTCCGGCGTGGGGAAAACCGAGCTGTGCAAGGCCCTGGCCGAGGCGCTGTTCGGGGACGAGGAGGCCATGCTTCGCTTCGATATGTCCGAATACCGGGAGCCCAACTCCGCGTCCCGGCTGGTGGGCGCCCCGCCCGGCTATGTGGGCCACGAGGAGGGGGGACAGCTTACCCGGAAAATCCGGGAAAAGCCCTACTCCGTAGTTCTGTTTGACGAGCTGGAAAAGGCCCACGAGGAGGTCTGCAACCTGCTTCTGCAAATCCTGGAGGACGGCAGGCTGACCGACAACGTGGGGCGGGTGGCGGACTTCCGGAACGCCATCGTGATTATGACCTCCAACGCCGGGGCGGAAAAGCTGCTGGCCGGCAGGACCCCTCTGGGCTTCCGGGAGCCGGGGGCCCGGGGGCGGCTGCGGAAGGAGGTCGTCATGGAGGCCCTCCGGGGCAGCTTCCGGCCCGAGCTGCTGGGGCGGATGGACGAGATCATCTGCTTCCAGCCCCTGGAGGAGGCGGAGCTTTGCCGGGTGGCGGAAAAGCTGCTGGACGGGATCGGCGCCCGCCTTGCGGCAAAGGGAATCCGCCTGGAGTATTCGGAGGAGGCCGTCAGAGCGGCGGCCTCCGCCGCCACGCCGGAGAGCGGGGCCCGGCCCATCCGAAAGGCGCTGCGGGACGGCGTGGAGGACGGGGCGGCGGAGCTGCTTCTGCGGGGCGAGCTGAAACGGGGAGATACCCTGGAAATCGTTGCGGAAAACAACGCGCTGGCCGCCCGGGTCCGCCCGGCGCCGGTCTTGACAGAGGGGACGGCGGC
>CAYSNK010000053.1:3721-10207 GCA_964432375.1 uncultured Oscillospiraceae bacterium
ACGCGCTGGCCGCCCGGGTCCGCCCGGCGCCGGTCTTGACAGAGGGGACGGCGGCGGGATAGCCAAGCTCTCTCGAAAATGCAAGGGAAACTCTGATTAAATCGGCAAGAGTTGGCGGCGGTGTCGGGCGGAAATTTCCGCCAGGCGCCTCCGTTTTCCTTGATTCGACAGGGAAAGAGGAATAAAATGAAGGACAGAGATCCCGGGGAGGCCCTGAACAGATTGCCGCTGCGCAGCGGTTCAGGGGGTTCCCCGGAGAGAGAGGGGCTGCGGCGAGATGGGCATACAGAGAAAAGCGTTCAGCCAGAGGTTCCGCCGCGTCCGAACGGGGATCTCCGGCGGAATCCTCCATTTGCTCTTTCCCCCCAAGTGCGCCCTCTGCGGGCGCATCGTCCGGGAAGCGGATCTGCTGCTCTGCCGGGACTGCCAGAAAGCGCTGCCCTATGCCCCGGCCGCTGTCCGGCTTGAGGACGAGGGGCTGTGCCTGACCTGCTCCGCGCCGTTTTATTATGAGGGCAGTCTGCGGAGGGCCTTTCTCCGCTATAAGTTTGAGGGAAAGGACTTTTACGCGGCGCTGTTCGGAGACTTTGCGGCGGGGGCGGCGGAGGAGCAGCTGAAAGGCTGCTGGGATCTGGTGACCTGGGCGCCGCTGAACCGAAAGCGCCTGCGGGCCCGGGGATACGATCAGTCCAGGCTGCTGGCGGAGGTCGTGGCAGCGCGGCTGGATCTGCCCCTGGCGCGGACGCTGACCAAGGAGAAAAACACCAGGCCCCAATCCTCCCTGCGCAGCGGCAGGGCCAGGGCGGAAAACGCCCGGGGCGCCTACGCCCCTGCCCCCGGCCTGAACCTGGAGGGAAAGCGGGTGCTGCTGGTGGACGACATCCTGACCACCGGCAGCACCCTGAAGGAATGTGCCGGGGTGCTGCTGCGGGGCGGCGCGAAGCGGGTGGACTGCGCTGTCCTGGCCAGACACAGGCCGGAGCAGACGGAAAGCGGGGAAAAATCCGCCGTTGAAATGCAATGAGTTTCCAGATATAATGTAAGAGCAGTGTCAAAATGGAATGGGTTCCGCTCGCTTTTATCGGAACAAAGGAAGGAAGTGGGCGGGCTATGTTCCGTTTCGGAAAAGATATTGGCATTGATCTGGGCACCGCCTCGGTGCTGGTTTATGTAAAAGGCAAGGGCATCGTCCTCCGGGAGCCATCGGTGGTGGCCGTAGACAGGGAGAGCGGCAAAGTGCTGAAGGTGGGGGAGGACGCCCGGAAAATGCTGGGCAGGACGCCGGGAAACATCCTGGCCCTGCGGCCCTTGAAGGACGGCGTGATTTCCGACTACCATATCACCCAGCGGATGCTGCGGGAATTTGTGCGCAAGGTGTCGTCTGTGCGGCTGTTTAAGCCGAACCTGGTGGTGTGTATCCCCTCCGGAATCACCGAGGTGGAGGAGCGGGCGGTCATCGACGCGGGAATCCAGGCGGGGGCCCGGCGGGTCTATCTGATCGAGGAGCCCCTGGCCGCCGCCATCGGAGCCGGGATCAGAATCGCGGAGCCGGAGGGGAACCTGATCGTGGACATCGGCGGCGGCACCACGGACATCGCGGTGATCGCCCTGTCCGGCGTGGTGCAGTCGGATTCCATCAAGGTGGCCGGGGACAAGCTCAACGAGGCGGTTGTGCGGTATATCCGCAAGAAATACAATCTGCTGGTGGGCGACCGGACAGCGGAGGAGGCAAAGATCCAGATCGGCTGCGTCTATCCCCAGGAGGAGAGCAGGCGCATGAATCTGCGGGGGCGGGATCTGATCAACGGCCTGCCCCGGGAGATCACCATCACCTCGGAAGAGCTGATGGAAGCCTTCGCCCCGCCCGCAACGCGAATCCTGGAGGCCATTCACGCCGTCCTGGAGCGGACGCCGCCGGAGCTGGTGGGGGACATCTCCGCCAACGGGATCACCATGACCGGGGGCGGCAGCCTGCTGACCGGGTTTGCGGAGCTGATCCAGGAGGCCACCGGCATCGAGACCCGGGTGGCGGAGGACGCCGTCTGCTGCGTGGCCCGGGGAACCGGCATGAGCCTGGATTCCATCGGGAGCATGAAAGACGGCACCGTGAACTTTGCCCGCCGCCGACAGATGAACGGCTGACGGCCCCCAACAATCCTGAACAACAGAAAGAGAACAAACCCATGAAAGCTGCAATTTACACCTTCGGATGCAAGGTAAACCAATATGAAACCCAGGCGATGGAGGCCATTCTGACCCAGCGGGGCCACCAGCTTGTGTCCACCGAGGAAGCGGCGGACGCCTTCATCATCAACACCTGCACCGTGACGGCGGTCAGCGATAAAAAATCCCGCCAGATGATCCGGCGCCTGAAGCGTCAGAACCCCCGGGCGGTGGTGGCGGTCTGCGGCTGTTATGCCCAGACCAAGCCGGAGGAGATCCGAAAGCTGGGCGTAGACCTGATCTCCGGCACGGGGAACCGGATCGCCTTCCTGGATCAGCTGGAGCAGGAATTTCAGCGGCGGCAGCAGCTTGTGCTGGTGGACGACTCCATGAAGCGGCGGCAGTTCGAGGCCCTGCCCGCCGGAGGCATGAAAAGCCGCACCCGGGCCATGCTGAAGGTGGAGGACGGCTGCGTCAACTTCTGTACTTACTGCATCATCCCCTTTGCCAGGGGGCCGGTGCGCTCCCTGCCCCTGGAGCGGGCGGTGGAGGACGCCGGGAGGCTGGCGGCGGAGGGCTATCGGGAGCTGACCGTCACGGGGATCGAGATCTCCTCCTGGGGCCGGGATTTAGACGGCAGCCCGGGCCTGATCGACCTGGTGGAGGGGATCTGCCGGGCCGCCCCCGATCTGCGGATTCGGCTGGGCTCTCTGGAGCCCCGCACCATAACCGAGGCATTTTGCCGCCGGGCCGCAGGGCTGGCGAACCTCTGCCCCCACTTCCACCTGTCCCTGCAAAGCGGCTGTGACGCCACGCTGAAGCGGATGAACCGGAGGTATGACACGGCCCGCTACCTGGAATCCTGCAATCTGCTGCGCCGGTATTTTGACCGCCCGGCCATCACCACCGACCTGATCACCGGCTTCCCCGGGGAAACGGAGGAGGAATTTCAGGAGACTCTGGCCTTTATTCAGCAGGTGGAGTTTGCCGCCATGCACATCTTCCCCTATTCCCGCCGGACGGGTACGAAGGCCGCGGAGATGAAGGGGCAGCTCCCCAGGGAGGAAAAGGAGAACCGGGCCCGCCGGGCCATTCAGGTCGCCTCCGGCATGAAGGCCCGCTACCTGGGTCAGTTCGTGGGCCGGGAGGCGGAGGTGCTTTTCGAGGAGGAAAAGGGCGGCCTGTGGCGGGGCCATACCCCCAACTATATGGAGGTGCGGGTTCCGGGGGAGAACCTGCACAACGAGCTGCGCCGGGTGCGGCTCACCCGGGCGGAGGACGGCGTCCTGCTGGGCACCCTGGTTGAGTGAAAGAGAAAGAGGGAACTTTTACATGATATATCTGGATCATGCGGCGACCACCCGGGTCCGTCCGGAGGCGGCCCGGGCCGCTTATGAGGCGATGACGGAGGGCTATGGAAATCCCTCCTCCCGGTATCCCCTGGGGCGGGAGGCCGCAAGCCGGCTGGAGGCGGGCCGCAAGGCGGTGGCAAAGGCCCTGGGCTGCCGGCCGGAGGAGCTCTACTTTACCTCCTGCGGCACCGAGGGGGACAACTGGGCCATCTATGGTGCGCTGGAGGGAAACCGGCACAGGGGAAAACACATCATCACCACCGCCATCGAGCACTCCGCCGTGGCGGAACCCATCAAGGCCCTGGCCCGCCAAGGCTATGAGGTGACCTGGCTCCAGCCGGATGCGGAGGGGCAGATCTCCCTGGCGGAGCTGAAGGCCGCCCTGCGGCCGGATACGGTGCTGGTGTCCATGATGCTGGTGAATAACGAGCTGGGCAGCGTCCTTCCCGTGGCCCAGGCGGTAAAGGCGGTCAGGGACTCCGGCTGCCCCGCCCTGTTCCACACGGACGCGGTGCAGGGCTTCCTAAAGGTGCCCTTCACGCCGAAGGAGCTTGGGGTAGACCTGCTGACCATCTCCGGCCATAAGATCGGGGCGCCCAAGGGGATCGGGGCCCTGTATGTCAGAAACGGCCTCCGCTGGAGGCCCCTTATGCTGGGCGGCGGCCAGGAGAACGGAATGCGCCCCGGCACAGAGGCCACGGCCCAGATCGCGGCCTTTGCCAAGGCCGCCGAGCTGGGCAGCCTGGAGCGGGAGGAAACCCGGGCCCACCTGAACGAGCTGAACGCCTACGCCCGGGAGCGGCTGGCCCGCTCCGTTCCGGAGATCCGGCTTGTGGGCCGGGGCGAGGCCCCCCACATCCTCTGCCTGAGTCTGCCGGGTTATCGGAGCGAGGTACTGGTGCGGGTGCTGGGCGACAGGGGAATCTGCGTGTCCGCAGGCTCCGCCTGCCACAGGGGGAAGCCCAGCCATGTGCTGGCGGCCCTGCCTGTGGGCAAGCCGGTGAAGGAGGGGGCCTTCCGGATCTCCTTCGGCAAAGAGAATACAAAAGAGGACGTGGATCAGCTGGCTGAGGCCCTGGTGAGCGCCAGGGAACTGCTGCTGCCCTCCGTGTCCCGGAACAGGAGAGAGAAATGAGACTGATTTCCTTGATTGAAAATACCCCCGGCGAGGGTCTGGCCGGGGAGCATGGGCTGTCCGTCTGGATCGAGCTGGGCGGGCGGACGTATTTACTGGACACCGGCGCCACGAACGCCTATCTTGACAACGCAAGGAAGCTGGGGCTGGATCTGAGCAAGGTGCGGGCGGCGTTTCTGTCCCACGGGCACTTTGATCACTCCGGCGGCTTCGAGGATTTTCTGAGGGAAAACCGGGACGCGAAGATTTACCTTCGCGCTGCGGCCTTTGACGAATACTATGCCAGGGATGGAGCGGGAAACGAAAGATACATCGGGGTGCCGAACGGGCTGAAAAACCTGAACCCCCAACGCCTTGTGCTGGTGGACAGCGACGTGGAGGTGGAGCCGGGGGTATGGCTTCTGGCCGACCATGTGGAAGATACGGCCACCCGCGCCAGGCAGACCGGTATGCTGAAGCGGGAGGCGGACGGCTCCCTGGCGCCGGACTGCTTCGACCATGAGCAAAGCCTGGTGCTGGAGGCGGGAAACGGCCTGGTGATCCTGAATAGCTGCTGCCACGCCGGCGTGGTGGAAATTGTCCGAGGGGTGCAGGCGCGCTTCCCCGGGCGGAGCATCGCGGCGGTGGTGGGCGGCTTCCACCTGATGGGCCCCGGGGACGATGAAACCCTGGGCGTTCCCGAGGAGGAGGTGCTGGCCATCGGCCAGAGCCTCATCGACCTGGGGGTGGGCAAGCTGGTTACGGGGCACTGCACCGGAAAGCCCGCCCTGAACCTGCTCCGGGAGCGGTTCGGTGACAGGGTGGTGCATTTCCGCACCGGAACGGAACTTTATTTTTAAAGAAGCTCTGAACAAATCGCCCTCGACGGTTTGTTCAGAGCTTCCCTTCTTTTCGACTAAATCCGTCATAAACCGTCAGAAGGAACTGGCACGAATTTTGAAGACGAAACTTTTTCAACGGAAAACCGCATTTTTAACCGCTTGAAGTCGAAAAATATTAAACGATTATTTGCAAAATGCGGTTGATTCCAACCTTAAATTGTGGTAAATTATTGACCAAAGAGAGAGAATCGCGTTCCGTGAGTTCAGGAATGACATTATGTTGAAGGAGAATGAATCGTATGAGCAAAACAAGAATTTTGGTTGCAGATGGTGATGAAGAGTTCCTAAACCTGCTGAGGCAGACTGTTGAATCGGAGATTGATTTTGAATTGGTGGAGGCCACTGCCAGCGGCGAAGAGGTGCTGCGCCGGCTGGGAGATACAAATGTGGATGTGCTTGTGATGGACTTGGTTCTGGCGGAGATAGACGGGCTTGAGGTGCTGGAGCAGGTGGCGGAATGGGATATCCGCCCCAGTGTGCTGGTGCTGTCCTGCGTCCCCCGCAGCAGGCTGGTGAACCAGAGCATCGACCTGGGCTGTGATTACTATATGATGAAGCCGATGAATCTGAGCAGCCTGCCGACCCGAATCCGGATGCTGGCCCGGCAGGCAGCCGGGGAGCCGGAGCCTGTGCACTCCCAGAGCCTGGAGGCCCAGATCACCGGGATCATCCACGAAATCGGGGTTCCCGCGCACATCAAAGGCTATCAATATCTGCGGGAGGCCATCCTGCTGACGGTGGAAAACATGGATATCATCAACGCCGTCACCAAGGTTCTCTATCCGGAGGTCGCCAAGCATTTCGGAACCACCGCCAGCCGGGTGGAGCGGGCCATCCGCCACGCCATCGAGGTGGCCTGGGATCGGGGCGATCTGGAAACCCTGCAAAAATATTTCGGCTACACGGTCAGCAACACCAAGGGAAAGCCCACCAACAGCGAGTTTATCGCCATGAT
>CAYSNK010000054.1:0-9477 GCA_964432375.1 uncultured Oscillospiraceae bacterium
CGGGCAGAGTACCAGAGAAGAAGGGATGCCCTGTGCGGCGGTTTCCGGGAGATCGGCTGGAATGTGCCGGACAGCGAGGGCTCTATGTTTGTCTGGGCCCCCATCCCCGCTCAGTGGAACGGGGACGATGTGAAGTTCTGCTTTGATTTGCTGGAGCGGACCGGTGTGATCTGCACCCCGGGTTCCGCCTTCGGGCCCAACGGCCGGGGCTGCATCCGCATGGCCCTGGTGCTTCCGGTGGAGGAGATCCGGCGGGCAGTCGAGGCCGTAGGCGCCTCCGGGTTCCTGGCCGGATAAGGAGAAACAACTAAACCCGCGCCCGCTCCTGCCGTCAGGAGCGGGCGCTTTGTCTCCGGATATGAATAAACTGGAAAAAGGATTGAAATCCCTCCCTTTTCCCGCAAGAAAACGTTTACAGTCGAACAAAAAGTTTATCAAAAAATTAACGAAGTTTGCAAATTCTCTTGCAAATCTCCCACGTTGTGCTATAATGACGCAGGTGAAGGTTTCTGTCTATCCCTACAACGAGAAAGAAGTGAGTGTGAGAGTATGTACAAAATCGTGAGCAAGAGGGATCTCAACGCCAGCGTGGTCATGATGGAGATTGAGGCCCCCTATGTGGCGAAAAAAGCCCTGGCGGGTCAGTTTATCATCTTCCGCGTAGACGAGAAAGGCGAGCGTATTCCCCTTACCATCGCCGGCTATGACCGGGAAAAGGGCACCGTGACCATCATCTTCCAGAAGGTGGGCCTTTCCACCATCGCGCTGGGCAAGCTGAACGAGGGCGACTTCATTCAGGATTTCGTCGGCCCCCTGGGGAAGCCCACCGATGTGGCGGGCAAGAACCGGGTCGCGGTTGTGGGCGGCGGCGTGGGCTGCGCCATCGCGTACCCCGTGGCGAAAGCGATGCACGACGCGGGCGCCGTGGTAGACGGCATTATGGGCTTCCGAAGCAAGGATGTTGTCATCCTGGAGGAGGAGTTCAACGCCGCCTGTGACAATTTCTATATGATGACGGATGACGGCAGCTATGGGGAAAAGGGCTTCGTCACCGTGAAGCTGCGTCAGCTGCTGGAGGCCGGCATTGTCTATGACGAGGTCGTTGCCATTGGGCCTGTCCCCATGATGAAGTTTGTGGCCGCCACCACCAAGCCCTTTGGCGTCAAGACCGTTGTTTCCCTGAACCCCATTATGATTGACGGCACCGGTATGTGCGGCGGCTGCCGGGTGACGGTGGGGGGCCAGACCAAGTTCGCCTGTGTGGACGGCCCCGAGTTTGACGGCCATCAGGTCGATTTTGACGAGCTGATGAACCGCAACGGCATCTATCACCAGCGGGAGCTGGAGACCACTCAGACCCATATATGCCGGTTCGACAAGCTGGCCAAGAACCTGATCCAGTGAGAGGAGGGGAACTGAATTATGCCGAATATGTCTATGGTGAAAACCCCCATGCCGGAGCAGGAGCCCAACGTCCGCAATCATAATTTCCTGGAGGTTTGCACCGGTTATACAGAGGAAATGGCCAGGAGCGAGGCCGCCCGCTGCCTGCAATGCAAAAAGCCGCTGTGCGTCCAGGGCTGTCCCGTCAATGTCCGGATTCCCGAATTTATTAAGAAGGTGGCCGAGGGCGACTTCCTTGAAGCGTATCGCATCATCACCAGCACCAACGCGCTGCCCGCCGTCACCGGCCGGGTCTGCCCCCAGGAGAGCCAGTGCGAGGCCAAGTGCGTCCGGGGCATCAAGGGCGAGCCGGTGGCCATCGGCCGCCTGGAGCGCTTTGTGGCTGACTGGTATCGGGCCAACGTGACCGAAAAGGCGGAAAAGCCCGCCTCCAACGGCATCAAGGTGGCGGTTGTGGGCTCCGGCCCCGCCGGGCTGACCTGCGCCAGCGATCTGGCCCACAAGGGCTATGAGGTCACTGTCTTTGAGGCGTTCCACACCGCCGGGGGCGTGCTGGTCTATGGGATTCCCGAGTTCCGCCTGCCCAAGGACCTTGTGCAGAATGAGGTTGACAAGCTGACCGGGCTGGGCGTCACCGTGATGACCAATATGGTAATTGGCAAGGTGCTGTCCATTGACGAGATCATGGAGATGGGCTTTCAGGCGGTCTTTGTGGGCTCCGGCGCCGGACTGCCCATGTTTATGGGAATCCCCGGGGAGGGGTTGGCCGGCGTTTACTCCGCCAACGAGTATCTGACCCGCACCAACCTGATGAAGGCTTACCGGGAGGAGTACGATACCCCCATCATCAAGAGCAAGGCGGTTGCCGTTGTGGGGGGCGGGAACGTTGCCATGGACGCCGCCCGCTGCGCGATCCGCCTGGGCGCGGAAAAAACCTATATCATCTATCGCCGGGGGGAGGAAGAACTGCCTGCCCGCCGGGAGGAGGTTCACCACGCCAAGGCGGAGGGGATCGACTTCCGGCTGCTGTGCAACCCCGTGAGGATTCTGTCTGACGACAAGGGCCGGGTTTCCGGCATCGAGTGCATCCGGATGGAGCTGGGCGAGCCGGACGATTCCGGGCGCCGCCGTCCCATTCCTGTGGAGGGCTCCAACTTTGTCCTGGATGTTGACACGGTTATCATGTCCCTGGGCACCAGCCCCAACCCGCTGATCCGCTCCACCACCCCCGGCCTGGAGAGCAACAGGAAGGGCTGCCTGCTGGTGAATGAGGACACCATGGAGACCACCCGTCAGGGCGTCTATGCGGGCGGGGACGCTGTTACCGGCGCCGCCACCGTTATCCTGGCTATGGGCGCCGGGAAAAAGGCCGCCGCCGCCATTGACGAGGCCCTGAGCAGGTAATTCAGGTAATTGAATGATAGGGGGCTGTCTCACAAACAGTGGGACAGCCCCTTTGACGCAGCCTGTTCTGTTATCCGCTTTTCCGCGTCCCCTTTCCCGGGCGGTTTTCCGCCTTGTCCGCGCCTTGGCCGGGCCGCTGCCTGCGCCGCCGACGGCGGTTGACGACGCTGGCCAGGATCAGCAGGAAGAGAACCGCCAGGGCAAGGAGGATCAGAATCAGCACGACCCTGACGATGGGGGTACTGAAAAAGCCGGCAACCGCAGAGTATGTCTGCTCACTGACGGACAGGTCAACATCGGCCACGGCGATCAGATCCACAGATCCATAAATCGTCCCGTTATAGGTGAAGTTCATCTGCCCGATGACCTCTCCGGCGGAGATGGGGGCCTGCACACTGTCCGGCAGAACCAGTTCCCTGGCAAAGTCCTCCGCCTTCAGGCCGCAGACCAGGCCGATGCTGACCGCGTTTGCCGTGGAGAGCAAAACATAATCCGCGTCCTTTCCCATCGTCACCGAAACCTGGCTGATCAGTTCATTGGCCTGGGCAACCTGAACGGAGTCGAACTGGACAAAGCCGTAGCGGAAGAGGTTTGCCGCCATGTCGTAGCCCGGGCGGATCACGTTGCCCAGGTCATCAATGGTGTCTGTCGCCCCCATGACTATGGCGATCAAGGTGCGGCCCTCGTAGCTGGCAGAGCCAACGATGCAGGCGCCCGCTGTGTAATTGCTGCCCACTTTTACGCCGGTGGCATAGGTGTAGTTGTAATCCGTGGACTTCCGATCCGTGACCAGCAGGTTGTTGTTATAGTAGAACCGGGACTCGGATTTGTTGGTTGCGGGGAGGGTATAGGAGCCTTCGGCTGCAATGGCCTGGAACACCCCGTTTTTCATCGCGGCCTCGGTGATCCGATACAGATCATAGCAGGTGGTGTACTGCTGGCTGTTCTGAGTGCCGTTGGGACTGACAAAGCTGCTGCCGGTGCAGCCCAGCTCTGCGGCCCTGGCGTTCATCCGCCGCACAAATTCCTCGTTGGAGCCCGCCACCGTATTTGCCAGGGCGTAGCCGGCCTCGTCCTGGGCGGTGAGTATCAGCAGGGAGAGAAGCTGTTCAACGGTGACGACTTCGCCGGACAGCAGATCCGGCGAGCTGACCCCGGAGAGCATGGTGTCGGTGATCGTCACCTTGTCGGTCAGGGCCAACTCACCCCGGTCCACGGCCTCCAGGGTGAGGAGGGCGGTCAGGATTTTAACCGTGTCCGCAGGGGACACGCGGTTCGAGCCACCCTGGTCGTAGAGAACGGTCTGATTGTCCACATCCACCAGAAGGGCGGCCTTGCACTCCAAGGTCTCGAATTGGGGCAGACCGGCATCGGAGACCAGCACCGAATCGGTGGTTTTGAGTGCGCTGCCGTCCTCCTCCGCTGCGGCGGCCTCTGTCTCTGCCGCCGCCGTCTCCCCGGGTGGCGTGGATTCCGCCGCCTGAGAGGTTGCCCACGCGGGCTGGGCCAGGAGGGAGAGCGCCAGCAGGCCGGAGAGGAAAAGAGAAAGAAATTGCTTTTTTTTCATGGAAACTCCTTTGAAGCGCCGTGTTTTCATGGTACAATAGCCACAGCGCGGCGATTGCGATCCGATTTTATGCCGTTTTCTCCCCGGCCCTTTTTGTGTTCGCGGCCAGCGGGAAGCCCGGGGGAACTGAATTTTAAAAGCATACTCCATATTATAACAGACAAAAGTTTGTTTGACAACGGGAGAGTGAAAAACTTGAGGCGGAACTGGCGGGAAACCCTGCTCCTGGTTTTGACCTGCGCGGTGCTGTTTGGCAGCGGGGGCTATTTTCTCGGCGCCCGGAACCATGGCGCGGTCTATGAAATATCCGGCGGAAGCTCCTCGGAGCGCTATGAGGTCCCGGCGGCGCTGAGTGAGCCTTTGGAGGAAACCACTGGCCCGGACAGGATTAATTTGAATACGGCCACGGCGGAGGAGCTCGCGGAGCTCCCCGGCATCGGCGCGGTAAAGGCGGCGGCAGTCGTGGCTTACCGGGAGGAGAACGGCCCCTTCCTGGCGGTGGAGGATCTGCTCCTGGTCTCCGGGATCGGGGAGGCAACGCTGGACGGGCTGATTGATTTGGTCACGGTGGAGGAAACCGGCGGAAAGGAATAGGAATTTATGAGAATTTTGGTCGTTGACGATGAAAAGGTTTTGGTAAAGGGGATAAAATTCAACCTGGAAAACGAGGGCTATGAGGTGGAGACCGGAAGCGACGGGGAGGAGGCGGTGGAGCTGGCCCGCACAGGCCGGTTTGACCTGATTATTCTGGATCTGATGATGCCGAAAATCGACGGGCTGCTGGCCTGCATGAAGATCCGGGAGTTTTCAAACGTGCCCATCATCATGCTGACGGCCCGCAGCGAGGATATGGATAAGATTATGGGCTTTGAATGTGGCGCGGACGACTATGTGACAAAGCCCTTTAACATCCTGGAGCTGAAAGCCCGAATCCGGGCCATGCTCCGCAGGACCGGCGCGGCAAGCCAGAGCCGGGAGGCGGAGCAGGAGGCGATGCTGGCGGGCTATATCATGCTGGACCCCCTCCGGCGGATGGCCTATCGGGACGGGAAGCCTGTGGAGCTGACCGCCAAGGAGTTTGACCTGATGGAGCTGCTGATGAAGAACCCGGGGCGGGTTTACAGCCGGGAAAAGCTGCTGGATCTGGTTTGGGGCTATGAGTACCAGGGGGAGATCCGGACGGTGGATGTGCATATCCGCCGCCTGAGAGAGAAGCTGGAGCGGGAGCCCGCGTCGCCGGAGTATATCCTGACCAAGTGGGGCGTGGGCTATTATTTAAAAGGCCCGGAAGGGCCGAAGGGCTGAGGAAAGGGAAATCTGAGGAGAGGGGAGGGGTCCTTCCATGAGCGGAAAATGGAACAAAAGATTGGAAGCGCACGTTGCCTGGTGGCGGAGCATCCGGGTCAGGTTTTTCCTCTCCTATCTGTTTATCATCGCGGCGGTGCTGCTGGTTCTGAATTTTTACCCCACTCTGACCATGCAGAACTCGATTTTCCGCATGAAGCAGACCTCTGTGCAGAACCAGGCCACGGTGGTGGCCTCCGCGCTGTCCAGCCTGGAGAGCCTGTCGGAGGACGAGGTGGAGCAGGTGATGAACCAGTTGGACACCTCCGGCCTGAACCGGCTGATCGTCACCGATGAGATGGGGCTGATCCTCTATGATACGACGGAGAACGAGGACAGCGTGGGGAAATACGCCCTGCTGAATGAGACCGCCCTGGCCCTCCAGGGGAAGGACGTGTTCCGCTCCGTCTATTCGGAGGACGCCTTCCGCAGCAGGGCGGCGGTGCCCGTGACCTATCGCGGGATGCTGATCGGCTGCGTCTATGTCTATGAGTATGACAGGGATCAGGCCGCGCTGCTGGCGGGCCTCCAGCAGAACCTGCAAAAGCTGTCGGTGGCCTTTGTCGCGGCGGCCTTTGCGGTCAGCCTGCTGGTCTCCGGGTCCATGACCCGGAAAACCTCCAAGCTGCTCCAGGGCATCCAGAACACGGAAGGCGGTACCCTGGCCCAGAAGGTGGAGCTGAGAGGCCATGACGAACTCAATATGCTGGCGGATGAGTTCAACGATATGACGGACCGCCTGAACCGCACAGAGGAGGTGCGCCGGCGCTTCGTGTCCGATGCCTCCCATGAGCTGAAAACGCCCCTGGCGTCCATTCGCCTGCTGACCGACTCGATCCTGCAAACGGAGGATATCGACAAGGACACCATGCGGGAATTTGTGGGCGACATTGGAGAGGAGGCGGAGCGCCTGACCCGGATCACCGAAAAGCTGCTGGCCCTGACCCGGCTGGATGCCGGAGCTGAAACGGAACAGACCCAGGTGGAGCTGCGGGACACCATTGAGAAGGTGCTCAATATGCTTCGCCCCCTGGCAAAGCGGCGGGAAGTCCGGCTGGAAACCCGCATCGAGGCGCCGGGGCGGATGGTGGCCAATGAGGACGACCTGTATCAGATCGTGTTTAACCTGGCAGAGAACGGGGTGAAGTACAATGTGCCCCAAGGAGAGGTGCTTGTCACTCTGCGGGAGGAACAGGGCTGTGTCATCCTCCTGGTGGAGGATACCGGGATCGGCATCCCGGAGACGGAACGGGAAAAAATCTTCCACCGGTTCTACCGGGTGGATAAGGCCCGCTCCCGGGCGGCGGGGGGCACCGGCCTGGGCCTCTCGATCGTCCGGGACATGGTGAAGAAATATCATGGAACCATTGAGACCGGCCCCCGGGGGGCGGGGGGAAGCTGGTTCCGGGTGACCTTTCCCGGGGAGGTGAACGCGGAATGAAACGGCTGACTGCGGGGCTGCTGGCTCTGGTTTTCCTCCTGGCCGCCTGCGGAACGGCGGAGGACCCGGAGGGGATTCGGCTTTATTATGCCGCCACCAGCGACAGCGACAGCGTCGGCGCCCTGGAAACAGTGCCCTGGAACGGGGGCCCGGAGGAGGTGGAGGCCCTCTTCGCCGCCCTTTGCCAGGAGCCGGAAAAACCTCAGATGACCAGCCTGATCCCCTCCGGAACCACCTTGCAGAGCTGGGAGCTTTCTGAGGGCCGGCTGCGGCTGGATCTGTCCGGCGAATACAGCACCCTTTCCGGCGTGCGGCTGACGATTGCCAATTACTGCATCGCGCTGACCATGTGCCAGTTGGATGCCGTCCGGGAGGTTGCCATCACAGCGGACGGCGAAACGATGACCGAGCGGGAGTGGCTGTCCGACGGGCAGGTGATGCTCAGCGGCGGCGAGGGCGACACAGGGCAGATCTATGTGGAGCTTTATTTTCCCCTGGCGGAAGGGGAGGGAATTGGCAGCGAGGGGCGGCAGCTTGAGATCGCCGAGGACGTGACCGCTTCGGAGGCGATCCTGGCAGGGCTGTGCGCCGGGCCGGAGAGCCGGGAGCTTTCCGCCTATTTGCCGTCCTCCTCGGCGGACATCACCCTATGGATCGACAATGAGATCTGCTATGTAAACCTGACAGAGGACTGGGTGGATGATCTGGAAAACGGCGAAGCGGGGCTGGAGACCATCCTGCTCTGCGTCACAGATTCCCTGTGCAATCTGGACACCGTTTCCTCTGTGCAGTTTTTGATGGACGGCGCCGCCATGGATCGTTGGACGGAGGTAAAAGGGGATTTTCCTGTATTTCCGGATGTTAGTGGGGTTATTGCGATTGACAGCCAATAAATTCTCATGCTAAAATGAAATAAGAGATCTCTGGATCAATCGTCTGCGGCCGGCTCTCCGCCCGCTCCTGCCGATTGAATCGGAGCTTCCCAAAATTGCAAGGAAAGAAAGGCAGAGTTCCATGAGCGAATACAGAATCAACACCAAATGTGTGCAGTCCGGCTATACTCCCGGCAACGGCGAGCCCCGCCAGATCCCCATTATTCAAAGCACCACCTTCCGATATGCCACCAGCGAGGCGATGGGCCGCCTGTTTGATCTGGAGGATTCCGGATATTTTTACACCCGGCTCCAAAATCCCACAAACGACGCGGTGGCGGCAAAGATCGCGGCCCTGGAGGGCGGAACGGCGGGGATGCTGACCTCCTCCGGCCAGGCGGCGAACTTCTATGCGGTTTTCAACCTCGCCAACTGCGGCGACCACGTTGTCGCCTCAAACTCCATCTATGGCGGCACGTTTAACCTGTTTGATGTGACCATGCGCAAAATGGGCATTGACTTTACCTTCGTCTCCCCGGACGCAACGGAGGAGGAGATCAACGCGGCGTTTCAGCCCAACACCAAATGCGTGTTCGGCGAGACCATTGCGAACCCGGCCCTGACCGTGCTGGACATCCCCAGGTGGGCGAAATGCGCCCATGAACACGGCGTGCCCCTGATCGTTGACAACACCTTCCCCACGCCGGTGAATTGCCGCCCCTTTGAGTGGGGGGCCGACATTGTCACCCACTCCACCACCAAGTATATGGATGGCCATGGGGCGGCGGTGGGCGGCGCCATTGTGGATGCCGGACACTTCGACTGGATGGCCCACCGCGAGAAGTTCCCCGGCCTGTGTACGCCGGATGACAGCTATCACGGCATCACCTATGCCGATAAGTTTGGTCAGGCGGGGGGATATATCACCAAGTGTACCGCCCAGCTGATGCGGGATTTCGGCTCCATTCAGGCCCCGCAAAATGCCTATCTGCTCAATCTGGGCCTGGAGTCCCTCCATGTGCGTATGCCCCGCCACTGTGAAAACGCCCTGGCCTGCGCGGAATTTCTGGCGGGCAGCCCCGAGGTGGAGTCCGTCAGCTACCCCGGCCTGAAGGGGGACCCCTATTATGCGCTCGCCCGGAAGCTCATGCCCAAGGGCACCTGCGGGGTGGTTTCCTTTGTGCTGAAGGGAGGCCGCGCCGCTGCGGAGAACTTTATGAAGGAGCTGAAGCTGGCCGCCATTGAGACCCATGTGGCGGATGCCCGCACCTGCTGCCTGAACCCCGCCACAAGCACCCACCGCCAGATGAGCGAGGAGCAGTTGGCCCTGGCCGGTATTCCCGCCGGGATGGTGCGCCTGTCCTGCGGGATTGAGGACAAGGAGGATCTGATTGCGGATCTGGCCCAGGCTCTGGCGGCCATCGGCTGAGGGAGGATTCCCGGAA
>CAYSNK010000055.1:0-9409 GCA_964432375.1 uncultured Oscillospiraceae bacterium
GCTGCTGCTTTGAGGAGCTGGGGGCCAAGGAGGTGCAGTGCAGCTGTCGTGCGGCGAACGTGGCCTCCCGGCGCTTGATCCTGGGCTGCGGCCTGACCCGGTGGGGGACAGAGGAGAAGGAACGCTGCACCGTGGAGGTTTACCGCATAAGCTCCGCGCAGTATTTCCAAAAACAGCGCCCCTGACGGGCAACTGTGCAAAATGTGAAGATAAGTTTTAGAAAATTGTGCAGCAGTGCTCTTCAAATCCCGGGAAAAAACAAATATAATAATGATATATCAATGCTCCGCATAAATAAACAGGAGGAACCATTTATGACCCCGAAATACCCTCATCTGCTGTCTCCGCTGGTGGTGCGCGGCAAGGTTTTCAAAAACCGGATGTGCGCCTCCAACTCCCTGCCCCACTTCTTACAGGGCCCGGAGCCCTATCCCGCCGACACGGTGATTGCCCATTACGAGAACAAGGCGAAGTCCGCCGCCGTCGTCACCTGTATGGGCATCAACAATTTCAGCCGTGGAAAGCAGCTTCCTATGTTCCTGGACTTTGGCCATTTCCCGGACTATGACCTGTACGACACCAACTGCCAGAACTACCTGCTCCAGCTGGCGGATGCCATTCACTACTATGACTCCGTCGCCTGCATGGGCCTCTTTGTGGGCCCGCCCTCCGCTTATCCGCTGATGAAGCCCAAGGGCCCCCAGGGGCCGACCATGTCCGCCTTCGATCAGGCTTCCGGGGACCTCCATACGCCCCCTCCGGTGGAGTTTGACCTGGAGCTGATCCCCGCCCACGAGGACCCCAACTCCTACACCGACGAGCAGTTAGAGAAGATCGCGTCCTCCTATGCGGAGCAGGCCGGCATCCTGCAAATGCTGGATTTCGACATGGTCTCCGTCCACATGTGCTACCGCGCAAACCTGCCCGCCAAGATGTTCTGCCCCAACGTGAATCAGCGCGGCGACAAATGGGGCGGCTCCCTGGAAAACCGGATGCGCTTCCCTCTGCTGGTGCTGCGGAAGATCCGGGAGAAGGTCGGCCCCCGCATGATTATTGAGATCCAGTGGTCGGCCGAGGACCCGGAGGGCGGCTATGACCTGGCGGAATCCGCTGCGTTCCTGAACGAGGCCAAAAAGTATATCGACATCGTTCAGCTTCGCTACTATGAAGTGGATCACGCCCACCCCATCTCCTTCAATCCGGAGGAGGTGCCCTTCCTGCACTATGGCGCCTACATGAAGCAGCACGTCCCCGGGCTGATGATCGGCGTGATCGGCGGCTTCCATAACCCCGGAACCTGTGACCGGGCGATTGCCGAGGGCAAGGCAGACCTCATCTACGCGGCCCGGGCCTATATTTCCAACCCGGATTACGGCCAGCTGATCCTGGAGGGCCGTGACGATGATATTGTCCCCTGCCTGCGCTGCAACAAGTGCCATGGCCGAGGGGAGCATGACCCCTTTGTGTCTGTCTGCTCGGTGAACCCCCTCATCGGCCTGGAGCAAAAGGTGGAGCGGATGAAGATTCCCACCAAGGGCGGCAAGCGGGTGGCCCTCATCGGCGGCGGCCCCGCCGCCATGCGCTGCGCCATGTATCTCCAGGATCGGGGTCACATCCCCGTGATCTATGAGAAAGGGGACAAGCTGGGGGGCGCCATCCTCCATGCGGATTACGCGGAGTTCAAGTGGACCCTCCGGGATTTCAAGAACTTCCTCATTCACCAGATGGAAAAGCGGGGCATCGAAATTCACCTGAACACCGAAGCCACGCCCGAAATGATTGCCGCCGGGAATTATGATGTGGTCATTGCCGCCACCGGCGCAACACCGCTGGTGCTGCCCATCCCCGGCGCGGACCCGGAGAAGCTGGTGTTCTGTCAGGAGGTCTTTGCCCACCCCGAAAAGCTGGGCGAAAACGTGGTGATCATCGGCGGCGGCGAGGTCGGCTGCGAAATGGGCATCTTCCTGGCCCGTCGGGGCCATCAGGCCACTGTGCTGGAAATGCGGGACCGGCTGAGCGCGGACTCCACCGCCATCCATTATTATTCCATGTTCTCCGAAGCCTGGGAGAAGGAGCCCAACTTCCACGGCATCACCGGCGCCAAGGTTGCCGCCATCCGGGACGGCGCGGTGGAATACACCGACAGGGAGGGCAAGCTGATCTCCGTCCCTGCGGACTCTGTGGTCATGTCCGCCGGTATGCGCCCCAACCAGCAGCAGGCTCTGGCTTTCTACGGCACCGCCCCCGAGTTCTACATGATTGGCGACTGCAAGAAGCCCGCCACCATCCAGCAGGCCATGCGCCAGGCTTATGCCACCGCCATGCGCATCTGATCCTGTTTTAAGCTGCAATCTGCCCCCGAGAGCGCTGAAACTCTCGGGGGCGTTTTCTTTGGGAACCTCCGGATGCGGCGGAAAAGAAGCCGGGAACCTGTCCCGGAGGCCAAATCGTCAAACGGGTTTCTGTATTTGCGCCTCCGCCTTCTCCCTGGCCCGCTGAAGCAGCGCCTGTTCGTCCATCCCTCTGGGGATCGGTTCCCCCTGCCGCCAGTAGTCCAGCAGGGACTGGGGAGGCTCCTCCCCCGGATTTTCCGGAAGCGCGGCCTTTGTGCCGACACAACGGTTGATCCGGACGCCCTGTTCGTGGAAAACCGCTTCAAAGTCGGTCATCACCACATCGGGGTCGTCCCGATGCAGATCAAAGGTCACCTCGCTGAGGGCATAGCCGCCCCGGGGGAACTGGGTCAGGGAAAACTCAAAGAGGGGCTTGTTATCCGTTTTGAAGTGGATCTGCCCGCCGTCCCCGAGCAGATCCCGATAGGATTTCAGAAAGCTCTCGTGGATCAGGCGGCGCTTGGCGTGCTTTTTGGAGGGCCAGGGGTCGCAGAAGTTGATGTAGAGCAAATCCACCTCGCCCTCCGCGAAAAATTCGGAGAGATTGGCGGCGTCCTCCCGGATAAAAAACACGTTGGAAAGCCCCCGCTCCTTGGCCCGCTCCATGGACATCACCAGCGCATCGGCCACCCGTTCGATGGCAATCAGGAGAACGTCCGGGTTCCGGGCGGCGGTTTCCACGGTGAAGCGGCCCTTGCCGCAGCCCAACTCCAGCCGGAGCTGCCGGGCGGCGGGGTACAGTTCCCGCCAGCGGCCCCGCATGGCCCGAGGGTCGGAGATCTGATAGGCGGCGCAGCGCTCCAGGCGGGCGTCCAGGTTTTTCTTTTTTCTCATTCTGGGCATTGTCTTTCCCCCGTTTGTATCGTTTATAAGGCAATCATACCATAGGAAGAAGGATTCCGCAAGAATCCCCTCTTGAAAAGGGCCATGAAATATGGTATAGTATCAATCGTATCCGGGTATTGCGCAGTTGGTAGCGCGCCTGCTTTGGGAGCAGGAGGCCGAGCGTTCGAGTCGCTCTACTCGGACCAGAGAAACATGATCCGAACATTCCGTGTTTTGGCGGAGTGTTCGGATCTGTTTTTTCTTGGCTCCTGTTTAAAAAGCGGAGAAGGGCCGTCAAAGGAACCAAATAGACAAAAGCAGGAGCAGATTTCCCTTCCTGAATTTATTTCACAAGGGAATTATTGACACGGTATAGCGTCTCGTTGAGGAAGAGATTGACCGGAGAGCTGCCGCCGTTGTTGGATCTCTTCTTCCAGGCCAGCAGCACCTGCTGCTGGACGTCCTCCAGCAGCAGGCTGGAATAGGTATGATCCCGGTTCGCAAGCATATATTCGCTGCCCAGAAGGACGCCCTGTTTGTTTTGAACGTGGAGCAGCGCCGTGTTCAGGGAGGAGCAGTTGACAATGGTCGGCTCAAAGCCGTACTTCGAGCACTCTGCCATCAGGGAATCCTTAAAGGGCTGCAGGTTTTCCGCTGTGGCAAGGTAAAAGATGCTGTCCTTGAAGTCTGCCAGCGTGACGGGGCGATCGGAGGGGACGGGGAACTGGCGGGAGTACAGCAGAACGTTGCGGACAGACATGAGCGGCCGGGTGGTGATCTGCGGGGACTGTGAAATGGTATAGCGCATCGTGATGGCCGCGTCAATGCTGCCGTCCAGCAGGGCCTGCTCCATCTGCCCCAGGGGAATGGTAATCAGCTCCAGATGGATGTTGGGATATTCGCTCTGGAAGGAATTGAAGGTCGGATAGATCAGATCCAGTACCCAGCCGTCCGGATAGCCCAGATGCACCGAGCCGGAAAAGACATTCTGCTTGGCCATGGCGGTCTCGATGGTCTGCTTGAAGTCCTGCTCGGACCGGACGAGATAATCCAGAAACAGTTGGCCCGCCTCGGTCAGCTTGATCTCCCTGCCGGTGCGGTCCACCAGCAGCAGCTTCAAGCTGCTCTCCAGCTTGGAAATCTGGGAGCTGACAGCGGGCTGGCTGATGTGCAGATGCTTTGCGGCAACGGAAAAGCTCTGGAATTGCGCTACGGCCCTGAAACAGGTAATTTGGGAATCGGTCATTTCGGCGCCTCCTGCGATGGATTAGGATGATTAGGATTGTATGCAGAGCACAGCAGGAAAGCCCTGCGGCGCAAGTCGAACTGAAGTGGTACGGCGGAATGATAGTATTATAACATTCCCAAACCTATAAGTAAAGGCTTATAGGCCGATAATTTTATTTATATTGGACATAAAAACCGGGTTATGCTAGAATCTAATCAGCAAAAGTGCATAGGGACCCCTGCCTTTTTCGCGCAAAGCGGCAAAATGAGAAAAACAGGAAAGGAATGATGTAAAAGCATGAGCGGTTTGCAAATCGCAATCATCGGCATTGTTGTGCTGCTGGTTCTGCTTGTCATGGGCATGAACATCGGTATCTGCATGATGGCTGTGGGATTCTTCGGCTACTGGGCAATCACCAACTTCAAGGCTGCCCTTATCGTATTCCAGAAGGTGCCCTTCAGCCAGGCCGGTACATACTCCTATGTGGTCATACCGTTGTTTGTGCTGATGGGACAGCTATGTTATTACTCCGGTATGTCCAAGGATCTGTACAATATGTTCCAGAAGCTGCTGGGCAACATCAAGGGAGGACTGGCCATGGCGACCGTTGCGGCCTGCGCCTGTTTCTCCGCCATCTGCGGCTCTACCGCCGCAACCGCCGCCACCATGGGTGTGGTGGCCCTCCCCGAGATGCGGGAACACGGTTATGAGGACGGCATGGCCTGCGGCTCCATCGCCGCCGGCGGGACACTGGGCATTCTGATTCCGCCCAGCACCGGCTTCATCATCTACGGCATCGTCTCCGGCGCTTCCATCGGCGCCCTTTTCGCGGCGGGCATTATCCCCGGCATTATCCTGGCCCTGTGCTACATCGCCTCCATCGCTGTTACGGTGAAGCGGCACCCGGAGCGCGCCCCCGGCCGGGTCAAATCCACCGCCCGGGAGAAAATTTCCTCCCTGAAGGGCGGACTGGCCATGGTTGTCCTGTTCCTGGTGGTCATTGGCGGTATGTTCGCGAACCTTTTCACCGCAAATCAGGCCGCCGCTCTGGGCGTGGTCATGGCGCTGGTCTATCTGATCCTCCGCCGGAAGTTCACCTTCAAGGTTCTGCTCACCTGCCTGCGGGAGACCTTAAAGACCTCCGGTATGATCTTCCTGATCCTCATCGGCGCCTTCGTGTTCGGCACATTCCTGACGGCCTCCGGCCTGCCCACGATACTGGCGAACTTTGTCACCAGCCTCAACGTCAGCCGCTATGTTGTTCTGCTGGTCCTGATTATTCTGTACGCGATCATGGGCTGCTTTATGGATTCCCTGGCCATGGTGATGCTGACCGTTCCCATCTTCCTCCCGATCATGACCGAATTGGGCTTCAATCCCATTTGGTACGGCGTGATTATGATCATGGTGATGGAAATGGGCCTGATTACCCCGCCTGTGGGCATGAATGTTTACATTGTCTCCGGCGTGGCAAAGGATGTCCCCCTGCAAACCATCTTCCGGGGCGTGGCTCCCATGGTGATCGGTATGCTGGTTGCGGTCCTCATTGTCTGCGTGTTCCCCGACATTGCGCTCATCCTTCCCCGCCTGTTCGGTTATAGCATATAACCGGGCAGAGAACCCGTTCCCCTTGCCGCATGGACTGCGGCGGCGTTCCAATCGTATGATAAAAAATGGAGGTTTTAGTATGAAAAAACGCATGATTTCTTTGCTGCTGGTTGCCTGTATGACCCTCTCCCTCGTAGCAATGACGGGCTGCGGCGGCGGCAGCAGTGACAGCAGCAGCTCCGGTGACGACGACACCGTCTATACCCTGTCTGTCACGAACCACGATGCCTCTACCTCTGTGGGCGAGGCTTATGTTGAGGCTATTTTCAACCAGATTTCCGAGGCATCCGGCGGACGCCTCCAGTTTGAATTCAATGCCGGCGGCTCCCTGTTCAGCGGCCCCGACGCCGTGGATGCCGTTCGGAGCGGCGCAGTGGATATCTGCTGGAACGCCACCTCGATCACCGTGGGCGTGTTCCCCATCGCCGAGTATCTGAACGTCCCCCTGAATGGCATTACCTGCGCCCAGATGGGCTCCAAGGTGCTGCGGGATATGTACAACGAAATTGATGAATGTGCCGCCGAGTTTGAAGACTTCTATGTATTCTCCCTCCAGGGCAACTGCGCGGCCCCTCTGAGCACCGTTGGCAAAAAGATCGAGACAGTGGATGATCTGAAGGGCCTGAACGTCCGTACCGCCGGCACCGTCCAGTCTGAGTACATCAGCCTGCTGGGCTGCTCTCCCTCCTCCATCGTCACCTCAGAGGTCTATGAGGCTCTGCAAAAGAACACGGTTGACGCCATCACCAACGACTGGCACAACATCGACTGCTTCAGCCTCTATGAAGTCATTGATTACACCATGGATTACTGCATCAACACCACCTCCTGCTTCCTGCTGATGAACAAGGAAAAGTATGAATCTCTGCCCGAGGATCTTCAGCAGCTGCTGGACAGCTACAACGACTATGCCTCCGACATGGCGGGCTGGTATTGGGATTGTATGCCCACCATCACCGGCGCGAAGATGCAGGAGGAGGGCGTTGAGGTCTATGAGCCCTCTGACGAAGTCCTGGCCTATTTGCAGTCCGATGAGCTGAAGCAGTCTATGGCCGACTGGTTCGTGGAATACCTCCAGTCCTCCGGCGGGTATGATGCGGAAACCGCCCAGGCCATCTATGACAAGTGCGTGGAGATCACCGCCCGCTATGCGGATGAGTACGCCGACCCCTACGCCGAGCCCATGGCTCTGGAGGATTGGGTGTCCTTCGAGGATTACAACGGTTGAGTTTTGAACCCGGATGGCCGGCCGCCTGCCGGAGCTGCACCCGGCCGGCCATCGGGACAACATGAAATTCAATGATGCAGGGGGTGAAGCCCCCCTGCGGGAAGGATGAACTGAATGAACAACGTACTGCACAAGATCACGCGAGTGACCGATTTCATCTGTTACCTGATCAGCTATATCAGTATGGCGACCATCTGCGTGCTGACGGTGATGGTATTCGGCGACATCATCCTGGGGAACATTCTGAGGCGGCCGGTTTCCGGTCTTTATGAGATCTGCCAGGTGCTGCTGACGACCCTGGTGTTTGCCTCCTGGGCCTATACCCAGACCCAGCACGGGCATATCCATGTGGTGCTGTTTATCAATATGTTCCCGCCGAAGCTGCGGTTCATCTGCTTTGCTTTTACCAGCTTTCTCTCCACCTTCATCACCGGCATTGCCACCTACGG
Source organism: uncultured Oscillospiraceae bacterium (assembly GCA_964432375.1). Lineage (GTDB taxonomy): Bacteria > Bacillota > Clostridia > Oscillospirales > Oscillospiraceae > JAJQBJ01. Next base: position 7,732 of record CAYSNK010000055.1, read on the forward strand.
CCTGTTCTTCCAGGTGCGTTCTCTGATAAAAACCGGCGAATGTACCGGCACGCTGATGATCCCCTATTGGCCCTTCTATGCCATTGAGATGGTGGCCTTCGGCCTGCTGACAGTTGTGCTGTTCCTCGACGCGCTTCAGGCAGTCTGCGCCATCTGGGACAGAGAGGCGGGCCGGGAGATAGAGTCTACCTGGTGAGCGCAGATCGGAAGCAGCCCCGGCGAACGATGTGCCGGCTGCTTTGGTATATCCTGTTTCCTATCCTCCCGCCCATTGGCTGCGGCGGGAGGATGACAGGTGTTTCCGTTTACGGATGGCCTGCCTTAGCTTATCCGGCTGAAAGGGCAGGCTGACCCTCTGATAGTATAAACGCGCATTGGAAAAATGAAAGGAGATTCTCCTATGATCATTACGATTGGCGGAACCTTTGGCAGCGGCGGCAAGATTATCGCGGAGCGCACTGCGGAGTTGCTGGGCTACCAGCTTTTCAGTGATGATATGGTGACGGAAGCCGTCAAAGACATTGACGCTGATCTGGAGTCCCGGACGTTCCGCTACTTTGATGAGAGCCAGGGCTCCGCGCCGCTGAAGGAACTGAAAACAGTGGGAAATTCCCAGCATAAGAGCAACTATGGGGCGATGGTATCCTCCCTGATTAAGGATACGGTGCCGTTGGATAACCGCATGGCCGAGGTGCAGGAAAAGCTGATCCTCCGGCTGGCGGAGCAGGGGAACTGTATTCTCCTGGGGCGGTGCGCCGACTATTATCTCCGGGAGCGTCCTGACTGCATCCGCGTTTTCTGCGTGGACGAAATCGAAAACCGTGTGGAACTGATCCACGATTACTTTAAGGTAACGCTGAAGGAAGCCAATAAAATCATCAAAAAGGCGGATAAACGCCGCCACGACTATTATGCCTTCTTTACGGGCGGCAGTTGGGGCGATCTGGAAAATTACGACCTGATTATTCACACCTCTTCACTGGGCCTGGATAACGCGGCGCAGCTGCTGAAGCGGCTGGTGGAGCTGAAATCTGAGCAGGCGGATTGAGTTTCCGGCCTGCGGGAAAGAGCAATTTAAGAGGAAAGCGGAGGCTGTTTCGTTCAGAGACAGCCCCCTTTTTTGCCTGTCTGCGGACAAAATGACCGTTTTCCCGGCGGAACTGCGGAAAAAGCCGGAAAAGCAGCGGTTCCCGTCAAGTGCCGTTCCAACTCGCCCTTCGGCTCATAGCCCCTTCAGCATCTCCTCTGTTCTGTCCCAGAGTTCACCGGCGGCATGGCCGTCCGCGTCCCGGAACAGCACCGGCATCTTCTGCTTGTAGCTGTAAACCTCGCCGCATTGAAAGTCTTTCCCCGGCACGCCGACAGCCAGCCGTACCAGCCGTCTGGCGCTTCTGGCGGGGGTGATCGTAAGGGCGTATTTCAGAGGGGTGCGGTAAATGAGCTTGAAAAACAGAACGGATTCGGAAGCAAAATTGCTTCTGACCAGCCCCGGCTCGAATGCGACTGCATGGAGGCCCTTTGCGCCATAGCGCCGGTGCAGCTCCCTTGCAAAGAGGATGTTTTCCAGCTTGGCCTCGCCATAGGCCCGCACCGCCAGATAATTGGACTCATAATTCAGATTGTTGAGATCCAGTCCCGCGCCAAAGAGGTTGGCGGCCACGCTGGAGGTCTGAATGAC
>CAYSNK010000056.1:0-9164 GCA_964432375.1 uncultured Oscillospiraceae bacterium
TCTTGCAGACTAATTTTTCAAAAGTGCTTTTTGCTACAACCTGAGAGACGGAGAGAACGCGCTGCGTCCTCTCCGTCTCTTTCCTCGCTTATTCCAGGGGCCTGCCCTGACCGTCAAACAGGGGCAGGGGCGCCAGGAAGATGATGTCGTCCCGCTTGGCGGCGTCCCCCTCTGCCAGGACCGCCATCCTGCCCACGATTTTTCCGCCGGCCTCCCTGACCAACTGCTCCATGGCCCGGAGGGATTCGCCGGTGGAGATCACATCGTCCAGGATCAGAATCCGCTTGCCGGCCATCTTTTTGGCGTCCTCCGCGTCCATATACTGGGTCTGCACCCCCTTGGTGGTGATGGATTCATAGTCGCAGCGGAACACGCCCCGCATATAGGCTTTGGCGGCCTTCCGGGTCAGCAGATACTCCCCGCGCCCGCTCTGCCGGGCCATCTCGTGGATCAGAGGGATGGCCTTGGCTTCCGGAGCGATCATGTAGTCAAAGGCGGGGGCCAGCTTCAGCAGCTCCCGGGCGCAGGCCACGGTCAGCTCCACATCCCCAAAGAGGACGAAGCCCGCGATGGACAGGTTCTCATTCAGCGGGCACACGGGCAGGCGGCGGGTCAGCCCGGCAACGTTCAGTTGATATGTCATACTCATACAACTCCTTGTGAAAAGTTTCAGCCTGTCCACTATTGTAGGAGCTTTTTCAAAAAAGTCAATCGGAAAAACGGCAGCCGGAACCCCCGGAGAAACGGGGGAGCGCCGACCGGATGCGCTTCGGCGCTTCCGTCGCTTTTTTCAGGGATTTCTTTGATTTTGGCACAAATACACAGGAAGAAAACGGTTTCAGCCCATGTATTTGGCAAACAGTCCATAGCCAAAACGGTAAAATTGTTGTAAAATGCGAATGGAGAAACCCTGATGAAGCGACGATGCGGTCAGGGATTTCCTGCTTTACGGCCTCCGGCGCCGCCGGAGAAACGAAATAGAAATATGGAGGAATTCAGAATGAAGAAATTATTGGCACTGATTCTGGCCCTGGGCATGGCCCTTAGCCTGGCAGCCTGCGGTTCTTCTGAGGAGAGCAGTTCCGCTTCCAATGAGACCGGTTCCCCTGAGTCCACCGCACCCGCCGCGTCCGGGGAGGGCGAAGCCGCCGCCGATGTGAAGATCGGCATCGTCCTGGTGGGCGATGAGAACGAGGGCTACACCGCCGCCCACATCAACGGCATCAACACCGCCGCCGCCAACCTGGGCATCGACGCAAGCCAGATCATCTGGAAGTACAGCGTGCCCGAGGACGAGAGCTGCTTCGACGCCTGCGTGGATTTGGCCGAGCAGGGCTGCCAGCTCATCATCACCAACTCCTACGGCCATCAGTCCTATTGCCAGCAGGCTGCCGCAGAGTATCCCAACGTGCAGTTTGTGGCCGACACCGGCGATACCGCGAACTACGCCGGCCTGGATAACTTCCACAACGCCTTTACCAACGTCTATCAGTCCCGCTATGTCTCCGGCGTGGTCGCGGGCATGAAGATTGCGGAGCTGGTTGAGAGCGGCGCCCTGTCCGACGCCAATTACTCCGACGGCAAGGTCAAGGTGGGCTATGTGGGCGCCTATCCCTATGCCGAGGTGGTTTCCGGCTACACTGCCTTCTTCCTGGGCATCCAGAGCGTCTATCCCGATGTGGTCATGGAGGTTCAGTACACCAACTCCTGGTTTGATCTGACCGGCGAGGCCGAGGCCGCCAACGCGCTGATGTCCGACGGCTGCGTCATCATCGGCCAGCACGCGGACTCCACCGGAGCTCCCTCCGCTGTCCAGGCCGCTCTGGAGTCCGGCACCGTTGCCTACTCCGTGGGCTATAACATTGATATGCTTTCCGTGGCGCCGGACGCCGCGCTGACCTCCGCCACCAATAACTGGGCGGTGTTCTATGAGTACGCCTTCTCCTGCCTGCTGAACGGCGAGCCCATCGCCACCGACTGGGCAGAGGGCTATGAGACCGGCGCTGTCGCCATCACCGAGCTGGGCCAGTCCTGCGCGGAGGGCACTGCGGAGAAGGTGGCCGAGGTTGAGGCCGCCCTGACCGACGGCTCCCTCCAGGTGTTCGACTGCTCCACCTTCACGGTGGACGGCGAGAATCCCACCTCCATCCTGATCGACATGGACGGCGATTTCACCGGCGAGACTGAGGGCGTTGTGGACGGCGTGTTCCAGGAGTCTGTCCTCCGCTCCGCTCCCGGCTTCACCGCCCGCATCGACGGCATTACCGAGCTGAACGCCGGCTGATTGCAACAGAACAAACTCCACAGGGAAGCTGCAAATTTGTGGCTTCCCTGCTGGATTTCTTCCGAATTTCCTGTTATGATACTGTGGTACAGGGGTGCGCCGGACTGAGGGCTTCCCCGGAGAGCCGAGGGAAGCTCTGAGCGCAAAAGGAACGCGGAAAGAGAATTGAAAAAGAGAGGATGATCAAGTTGCCCACACCTGCGATTGAGATGCGGAGCATCACCAAACGGTTTGGCTCCGTGGTGGCCAACAACAAGGTGAACCTGACCATCAATCAAGGCGAGATCCTTTCCCTGCTGGGTGAAAACGGCAGCGGGAAAACCACCCTGATGAATATGCTGTCAGGCATCTACTTCCCGGACGAGGGCCAGATCCTTGTGAACGGGAAAGAGGTCACGATCCGTTCCCCCAAGGACGCCATTGATTTGCACATCGGCATGGTGCATCAGCACTTCAAGCTGGTGGACGTATTTACGGCTACGGAAAATATCGTCCTCGGCCTGGAGGGGGGGCTGATGCTGGATCGCAGGGCCGTGGCCCAGCGGGTGAAGGAGATCTGCGAGCGGTATCAGTTCCAGGTGGACCCCAACCAAAAGGTCTATAATATGTCTGTGTCCCAGCGGCAGACCCTGGAGATTGTCAAGGTTCTTTACCGTGGGGCGGACGTGCTGATTCTGGACGAGCCCACCGCCGTCCTGACCCCCCAGGAAACGGAAAAGCTGTTTGCCGTCCTGAAAAATATGAAGTCGGACGGAAAGAGCGTGGTCATCATTACCCATAAGCTCCATGAGGTCATGGATGTTTCCGACCGGGTGGCGGTGCTCCGCAAGGGCGAGTATGTGGGCCAGATCGCCACCGGGGAAACCAATCCCCAGGAACTGACCAATATGATGGTGGGCCACGCCGTAACCCTGAACATCGACCGGCCGGCGCCGAAGGACCCCCGGCCCAAGCTGGTGCTGGAGCACGTCAGCTGCAAGGACAGCGCCGGGGTCTCCGTTTTGAAGGACGTCAGCTTCACCGCCTACGGCGGCGAGATCCTGGGCATCGCCGGGATCTCCGGCTGCGGCCAGAAGGAGCTGCTGGAGGCGGTTGCCGGGCTCCAGAGCGTGGAGGCGGGCAGCTCGATCAAGTATCTGGACGGGGAGGAAGAACGCCAGCTTGTGGGCCTGAACCCCCGGAAAATCAGTCAGCTGGGGGTGGCCCTGTCCTTTGTGCCGGAGGACCGGCTGGGCATGGGGCTGGTGGGCAGCATGAACCTGCCCGCCAACGTGATGCTGAAAAGCTACATGAACGGCCACTCCATCCTGACAGACCGGAAGCCCCCCAGGGAGCTGGCGGAGGAGATCGTGGACAAGCTGGAGGTTGTCACCCCCAACGTGTTTACCCCCATCAGCAAACTCTCCGGCGGCAACGTGCAAAAGGTTCTGGTGGGCCGGGAGCTGGCCGCCAACCCCACCGTATTGATGACCGCCTACGCGGTGCGGGGCCTGGATATCAACACCTCTTATGCCATCTATGACCTGCTGAACCAGCAGAAAGCCAAGGGCTGCGCGGTCATCTATGTGGGCGAGGATCTGGACGTGCTGCTGGAGCTGTGCGACCGAATCCTGGTGCTGTGCGCCGGACAGGTGAACGGCATTGTGGACGGACGGAACACCACCAAGGAAGAGGTGGGTCTGCTGATGACCAACCTGCAAGCAAAGGAGGGCGCGTAATATGGCAAAAACATCGGGCGCGAAAACGCCGCTGGTGCGCATCGCCAAGCGGGACGGGCTGAGTATGCCGAAAGCCTGGGGAATCCGGGCGGCTGCCATCGTCCTGGCATTGCTGGTGGATGCGCTGATCATCTTCGCCATTGTCCGGCTGAACCCGGTGGGGGTTTACAAGACCATGATTTCCGGCGCCTTCGGCACCACCCGCCGCAGTTGGGTCACCATTCGGGACACCGCTCTGCTGCTCTGCATGGGCATCGGCCTGGCCCCGGCCTTTAAGATGAAATTCTGGAATATCGGCGCGGAGGGCCAGATCCTGGTGGGGGGCATCTGCACCGCGGCCTGCATGATTTACTTTGGGAAAACCCTGCCCACTGCGCTGCTCCTGATCATCATGGCCGTTGCCAGTATTCTGGGCGGGGCAGTCTGGGGCTTTTTCCCCGCCGTGTTCAAGGCCAAGTGGGATACCAACGAAACCCTGTTCACCCTGATGCTGAACTACATCGCCATTCAGCTGACCTCCTTCTGCGTGGCCAAGTGGGAGAACCCGGTGGGCTCCAACACCGTGGGCGTCATCAACCAAAACACCCAGGCGGGCTGGTTCCCCAGCCTGTTTGGAAGCTCCTATGGTCTGAACGTGCTGCTGGCGGTGCTGCTGACCGTGGGGATGTTCTGCTATCTGCGCTACACCAAGCAAGGCTATGAAATTGCCGTGGTGGGCGAATCCCGGAACACCGCCCGCTATGCCGGCATCTCCATCACAAAGGTTTACATCCGCACCATGATGATTTCCGGCGCTATATGCGGCTTCTCCGGCTTTATCGCCGTGGCGGGCTCCAGCCACACGATCTCCACCTCCACTGCGGGAGGGCGGGGGTTCACCGCCATCATCGTGGCTTGGCTGGCCAAGTTCAACACCTTCGTCATGGTGCTGATCGCCCTGCTGCTGGTGTTCCTGGAGAAGGGGGCCGGTGAGATCGCCTCTCAGTACAATCTGAACGACTATGCCGCCCAGATCATTGAAGGGGTCATCCTGTTCTTCATCCTGGGCAGCGAATTTTTCATCAATTACCGGCTGATCTTCCGGGGCAAGGAAAAGGAGGCTGCTTGATCATGACACAGCTTATCTCTCTGTTGCAGGCGGCAATCACCTTCGGCACCGTGATCCTCTTCGGCGCGGTGGGGGAGATCGTCACAGAAAAATCCGGCAACCTGAATCTGGGCACCCCGGGCATCATGTATCTGGGCGGCATCGCATCCCTGGCCGGGGCCTTTCTCTACGAGAGCCACGCGGCAAATCCCAGCCCGGTTGCGGGCATCTTCATCGCGCTGCTCTGCTGCCTGGCGGCCTCCGCCCTGGGGGGCCTGATCTATTCCGTCCTGACCATCACGCTCCGGGCCAACCAGAACGTCACCGGCCTGACCCTGACCATCTTCGGCTCCGGCGTGGCAAACTTCTTCGGCGGCAGCATGAACAAGCTGGCCGGCGGCGTGGGCCAGATTTCCGTGGCCGTGACCTCCGGCGGCTACCGCGCCGTCACCCCCCTGGCGAAGCTGGGGGCTGTGGGCAACGTCCTCTTCAACCACGGATTTATGGCCTATGTGGCCATTGCGGTGGCCATTGTCATGAGCATCCTGTTCAACCGCACCCGGGTGGGGCTGAACCTCCGGGCTGTGGGGGAATCCCCCGCCACCGCCGATGCCGCCGGCATCAACGTGACCGTCTATAAGTACCTGGCCACCTGCGTCGGCTCCGCCATCACCGGGCTGGGGGGCCTGTTCTATGTGATGGACTACACCAAGGGCACCTGGGCAAACGACGGCTCCATCGAGTCTCTGGGCTGGCTGGCCCTGGCGCTGGTGATCTTTGCCGCCTGGAAGCCGCTGAACGTGATTTGGGGCTCCTATCTGTTCGGCCTGCTGTCCTGGCTGTACTTCTATGTGTCTTTCCTGAACCGGTATACCCAGGAGATCTTCAAGGCGCTGCCTTACCTTGTGACCATCATCGTGCTGGTCGTCACCAGTATGCGGAAGAAAAAGGAAAACCTGGGCCCCGCCGCCCTGGGCCTGAGCTACTTCCGGGAGGAGCGGTAAACCAATCTATAAAAGGGGGCTGCCTCACATTTCGTGAGACAGCCCCTCATTCTATATCATTTCATTATTTCTATATCTGATAGACCGCCGTTATTCCTCTTCATCCTCGATCAGGCCATAGCCGCCGTCCTTCCGGACGTAAACCACGGCAAAAGCGCCAGCGGCGCTTTCATCCCGGAAAGCAAAGAAATTGTGGCCCAGCAGGTTCATCTGGAGGATGGCCTCATCCACGCTCATGGGCTTGATGGGGAATTTCTTGGAACGGATCACGTCAAATTCGCTTTCCTCCACCACATCCGGTGTCTGGGCGTCGGCTTCGCCCACCTCCCGGACAAAGGCGTCGGTGCGCAGCCGCTTTGCCAGGCGGGTTTTGTTCTTGCGGATCTGGCCCTCAATGGAGCTCACAGCCGCGTCAACGGAAGCCATCATATCGGAGGTGGTTTCCTCTGCGCGGAACCAGGTGCTCCCTGAGTGAACGGTCAGCTCGACACGGCAGTCCTTCTTTTCTACGCGGAAGGTGACAGATGCCTCGGCGTCACCCCTGAAGTAGCGGTCCAGCTTGGCGACCTTCTTCTGTGCGTACTCTTTTGTGGACGGCCGGATGGTGCATTTTTTTTCATTCAGCTTCACGTTCATAGTATTCAACTCCTTCGGTGTAATAGGGAGGTTTCCCTCTCCGCTCCTATCCTATCATATTTTTCAGGAAAAGAAAAGACCAATTTGTGAATCCTTTCCGAGGAAGCTCTGAATCAACGCGTTTTGAAAACCTGGGTCCCAGAGGGGGTGAACAGATCCGGCCAAGGCGGTTCAGAGGACGGCGGATGCGTGGCGGGTCACATGGCAGCCGATGTTGACCGCGCAGGGCAGCCCGGCAATGTGGGTGGCGTAGGGGATGATCCGCAGGGACAGGGCGGTGACTGTGCCGCCCAGACCCTGGGGGCCGATCCCCAGCCGGTTGATCTTCTCCAGCACCCGGGTTTCCATCCCGGCGTAAAAGGGATCAGGGTGGTGGCCGTCCACCGGGAGCAGCAGGGCGCGCTTGGCGTTTTCCGCGCAGAGCTCAAAGTCGCCGCCGATGCCCACGCCCACCACCATAGGCGGGCAGGGGTTGGCCCCCGCCGTATCACAGACGGAGACGATCCAATCCTCAATGTCCTCTTGGGAGACAGAGGGCTTGAACAGCTTGATCTGAGACATATTCTCGCTGCCAAAGCCCTTGGGGGCCACGGTGATCCTGAGCCTGTCCCCCTCCACCAGGCGGAGGTGGAGCACAGCGGGGGTGTTGTCCTCCGTGTTCCCCCGGCGGATGGGGTCCCTTACCACGCTCTTGCGCAGATAACCGTCCACATAGCCCCGGGCGACCCCATCGTTGACCGCGTCCCCCAGCAGGCCGCCGGTGATGTGGCAGTCCTGGCCCACATCGCAGAATACCACCGCCATGCCGGTGTCCTGGCAGATAGGCAGGCGCTTTTCTTCGGCAAAGGTATAGTTTTCAATCAGGTCGCCGAGGATAGACCTGCCCACCGGGGACTGCTCCGCCCGGCAGCCGGCGCAGATGGCCCGGCGCAGATCCTCCGTCAGAACACAGTTGGCTTCGATGCAGAGATCCCGGACGGCATCGGAAATCTGCTGAAAGGTTATTTCACGCATCGGAAAGGCGCCCCCCTGATGAAACCTGCCGACCGCCGAGAAAGACGGCTGTGGTTTTTGCGGACACCTCCAGGGGATGCCGGTCAAAAACGGCGATATCCGCCTGCTTGCCGGGGGTGAGAGAGCCCACCTGATGGCTGATGCCGATGATTTCAGCGGGAACCAGGGTGATGGCGGCCAGAGCCGCTTCCTCCTCCATGCCGCCGCTGACCGCGATGGCGGCGGACAGGGCCAGATAGGAAATGGGGACTGCCGGGTGGTCTGTGCAGATAGCCACCTTCAGCCCGGCCCCGGTCAGGATGGCGGGATTGGCGGGGGTCTGGTTGGACACCTCCGGCTTGTCGCGGCCAATCAGCAGCGGCCCGGTGATCACCGGGGCCTCATTTCTTGCCAGGTAGTCCGTGATCAGATGGCCTTCCGTGCCGTGAACCAGCACATAGCGCAGGTGAAATTCCTTGGAAATACGGATGGCGGTGGCCATGTCGTCCGCCCGGTGAGCGTGGAAGTGGGCGGGGATCTCCCCGGTGAGCACAGGGCAAAGGGCCTCTGCCTTGGCGTCATATTCCGGGGCTTCCGCCTTCGGGTCCGCCTCCGCCTTTCGCTTCTTGCGGAGGTACTCCCGGGCCTTGGCCAGGTTTTCCCGGATGATGGCGGCGGTGGCCATGCGGGTGTTGGGGGCCTGATCCCGGTCCCGATAGCACATCTTGGGATTTTCGCCCAGGGCAAACTTCATTGCCAGGGGTGCGGCGACGATCATCTCGTCCACCACGGTTCCGGCGGTTTTCAGGGCCACGATCTGTCCGGCAATGGGGTTGGCGCTGCCGGGGGACACCACCACGGTGGTGACGCCTCCCTGACGGGCATCCCGGAAGTAGCCGTCCAGGGGATTGACGCTGTCCAATACCCGGAGCTGGGGGGTGCAGGGATCGGTGATCTCATTGCCGTCCTCCCCCTCCTCCCGCAGGCTGTCCCCGAAAATACCCAGGTGGCAGTGGGCGTCGATCAGGCCGGGCACGACATGGCCGCCCCTGGCGTCCAGGCGGGGCTCCCCCTCCGGGCAGCGGGACATGGGGCCGAGCTGGGTGATGATCCCGCCCTCAAAGCGGACAAAGCCGTTCTCGATCACCGGGCTATCCATGGGATGGATGGTTCCGTTAAAAATAATCATGGGTTCGTTCTCCTTCGACAAAAGTAGTGTTTGACTTTCCCCGCCCGGGAGAGTACCATAAGGATGCAGCTCATCCATAAATGGGAAGAGATCGCAGGGCCGGCTCATCTGCGGGGCCGGCCTGTCAGCCCGCCGCCCGGCTATCCCGGGCGGATTTTTTTGCGCCGGGCGTTTGGGAACCGCAGAAAAGGGACAGCCGCGCAGAATGGAAACTCCACGCGGCCGGTTTTTCTGATATTGGGGTTCCTTAGTA
>CAYSNK010000057.1:0-9127 GCA_964432375.1 uncultured Oscillospiraceae bacterium
CACGAGTCGCTTTAATTCGAGAAAATGCTTGCATTTTCGAGAGAGCTTGTCGAATTTTTCGACAAGCTCAGCACCAGGGGCTGGCTGCCGAACACCGAAACCGGCTGGCCCGCTAAATCGGAACCCTTCAGATAGGACACCCTGGGGCCGAGGCTGCTGTCATAGCGGCCCACATATCTGACCCCGGTTTTATCATAGACGCAGACCAGCACGCTGGTCTGCTCCGGCTCCGTCCAGTTTCTGGCGAGCGGGGCGGCGATGGTCAGCCGTTCGCCGTTCCATAGCAGGTCGGAATAGTAGGATTGGAGCAGCCAGTTGGATTGGAGCAGCCAGATGAGGGTGCTATCGTCCTCTGCTTCCCCAAGCAGGCTTTCCTCCGGCAGGGCGGAAACCAGCGCAAGCCGCCAAATCCCCTCCGGAAGCTGCTCCGCCAGGGCAAACCGGCCGTCATAGAGGGTGCAGAGCAGGCAATCCTCAAAGACCCGGAAGCCGCAGTATTCGCCGTCCTCCAACTCCAGCAGTTCCAGCCGCTGCTGAAATTCGCCGGTTTCTTCGTCCAGAACGGTGAGGACAAGGAGCCCCTCCTCCTCGGTCAGGAGAAAGATCTGGCTCTGATCCGCAGACGCCTCCAGGCCGAGGATCGCCGTGTCATTGGGCAGGGGGCAGATATTTTCCAACTGATCCGCGTGGACGGTCAGGGGATTTCCATCCTCCTCATAGGGCAGGCGATAAACCCCCAATCCCCCGGGAATCTGGCTGTAATCAAACTGGCCGTAGGTTCCGAAGGTGATATAGAACGCGGTGTCCGAAACGACGCTGAGGAACGTTGGTGTGCAGGTGTCCGATAGCGGCTGCGCCTCCATACTGACCGGCTCACCGCTGTCATCCAGCTCCAGCGTCAGGGTTGCCTGACTGCCCTCGGGGATGGGGATTTTAAAAAAGTCCCGGAGCGTCTCAAAAACCTCCGACCAGCAGAGATACCAGGGGTCGTCCGGGTCCTGATAGGAAACATCCTCCTGAGAGACCCCTGCGGAACCAGTCTCAAGGAAAAACACGAAAGGGTAATATTCGTAATAATCCCTCAATTCAACGGTTCGGGTCAGGCTCTCCCCGGGGGCCATCTCCGCCGCCATATCCTTCAGGATCGGGCCATAGCCATAAAGCAGTTCCTCCAGGATGAACCCTCCGAATACGCCCATGCCGGGAAACACATCCGCGTCGAAGCGGCCATCGCTGCCGGAAACCTCCTCGCTCCTTCCGTTTGGGCACAATTCAAACGTTGTCCGGGCGTGCTCCAGGTCGCCCACCGTGTAGACGGTGTCCCAGTATATCGTCTGGGACCAGTCGTAGTGCCCGGTCAGGGTAACTCCCTCCGCCCAGGCGGGGTCGCCGTAGAGCGCCGTTTCGGTGATCTCCACCTGATCCCGGCTGCGGTAGACCGCAGTGCCGGCGGCGAGGATGCCGCCCAAGCTCAGGGCGCAGCAGAGGAAAAACAAAATCATTCGCTTTTTCATGGCGGCCTCCTTTACTCCTCCCCATCGGTCAACTGGCCCAGGGCGCGGCTGACCCGGTCAGGCCGGTATTGATAGGTCTGCTTGAGATACGACATCAGGGGCTGGCCCTGTTCCTCCAGCTCCAGGGTAGACACATCCCCCACGATCAGCCCCCCGCGGAGAAGCACCGCCCGGCTGATAAAGCCGGAAACCTCCTCGATCAGGTGGGTGGCAAGGAGGATTGTCTCGTTTTCCTCCAGGATGCCCAGCAGCACCTTATAAAAATCCTCCCGGTTGAAGATGTCGTTGCCCGCAAAGGGCTCGTCCATCAGGATATAGTCCGCCCCCTGGCAAAGGGCCAGAATGACCTCGAACTGGTTTTTCTGCCCCGTGGAAAAGCTGTGCAGGCACCTGTGCATGGGCAGGCCGAAAAACCGCATCAGGGAATGGAATCTCCTCTCCCGGAAGTTCATAAAGTGGGCCCGGTAAAAATCCGCATGGGCCTTGGGGGTCAGGTTGGGGAAAAAGGAATGTTCACAGGTGGCAAAGGAGATCCGGGCGATGTTCTTCCGGGAGACGGGCTCCCCGTCCAGAGTGATCTCCCCGTTGTAGCGGAGAAACCCCAGGATGCACTTCATCAGGGTGGTTTTGCCCGCGCCGTTTTCCCCGAAGAGGCCGATGATTTCCCCCCGGGGGAGGGCCAGGCTGACATCGCGCAGGGCGAATTTGCCGGGATAGGATTTGGAAACATTTTTCAGTTCAAGCATGATTCTCACTCCATTCTCAGGGAAGGCAGGCTTCCGGGGTGATTTGCAGGTACAGGACATAGTAAAGGAGCGTGACCAGCCCCATCTGGGCCAGGGTGAAGAGGGCGGAGGCCAGGGGCAGGGTCAGGCAGCGCTTGTGCAGCTCCCAGGGGGTGGGCAGGCGGCGCATCAGGTAGATGCTCCTGCTCCCCCGGTAGAAGGAGGCGTAATTCACCGGGATCAGCGCCAGAAGAACCGCCGCCAGGACGCAGTAGCCCAGCATGGACCATTGAAGCGCCTGCCCCGTCATCAGCTCGGAAAAGGCGGGCATCTTCGCGCCGGGCCAGAGGACCCCCTGGGGCCCGAACAGGCCGCTGTAAGCATCCGCGTAGCGGGTCCAGAAGGAAAGGCTGTACAGGAAGGCCAGCACCCAGCCGCCCAGGGTAAGCCTGCGCCAGAGGCGGTAGAGCTCCTCCCCGCCCACCGGGGCATAGCGCCGGAAGTCAGGTCTTTTCAAGGCTTTCCTCCTCCTTTCGCAGCACGTCATGCAGGATGGACAGGAGCACGGCCAGCATCACGAAGATGGAAAGCCAATCTCTCCCCGCGCTCCCCGGCGTCCGCAGGAAAAACGCATAGGACAGGATCAGGATCAAAATCAGTTGGATCGGAGCCTTTCCCCTGCGGCTGCGGTGGGAAACCGAGGCCGCCCCCAGCCCCAGGGCCGCGCAGAGCAGGCCGTTCCGGACAAAGCCGGTGGGTTCACTCAGGGGGAGCAGGCCGTTGAAAAATCCGTTCCGATAGGCCGCCAGCAGGATGGTCTGGGGGCTGACCGCCTCCGCCGGGGCCCAGCGGCAGTAGATTTCCCCGAAGGCCAGCACCAGCAGAAGCTGCGCCGCCCAGAAGATCAGGCAGCAGAATGTGGTGTAGCCCGATTGCCAGAAGTACACCGCCCCCTCGGAAATGGACAGCCGCCCCAGGGTGCAGCCGGTTTTGCTGCCGAACGGACAGCCCGTAGAGGCCAGCAGTGCGATGGCCAGCAGGAGGGCGATGGCCCCGGCATACATCATCCCGCTGCCATCGAGCACAACTTCCAGGCTGGGGAAATAGCCGTCCTCCGGGGCCCGGCTCCGGGAAAGGGCAAGGAGGAACAGACCCACTTCTATCGCCCCCATTCCCGCCAGCAGTGCCAGAAAGGGGAGGAAAGAGGCGCGGATATAGAATTGCAGGACGGAAAGATGCTTTCTCATAGTAAACTCCCTCACTTCCACAGCGTTTCGATGAGCGCCAGCAGCTCCTCCCTGGAAACCCCCATCTGCCGCATGGAGTCGATGACCGTCCGGGCATCCCGGGTCATCAGATCCCGGCGGATCTGGGCAATGCGCTCCGGGTTCAACACCATATAGCTTTTGGCGCCGGAGTGGGACTGGATCAGCCCCTCCTCCTCCAGCATCCGGTAGGCTTTCTGGATGGTGTTGGGGTTCACCCCCAGCAGGGCAGACAGCACCCGGCGGGAGGGCAGCTCATCGCCGTCCCTGACGGTTCCGGCCACGGCGCCCCGCTTGATGGTCAAAATGATCTGGGCGTAGATGGGCACGCCCTCCACAAGCTGAAATCCCTCAAAGGAAACCAACGCGCATCATCCCCCTCAAACTGTATGATTTAACTAACACGGTTGCTTTGACTGTATTATACGCGTAATACGGCTTGCTGTCAATAGGAATCTGAAAAAAGTCCAAGAAAGCACTGAATCAATCGGCAAACGCGATTGATTCAGTGCTTCCCAAAATCGGAAATCCCCCGCCGGAACAGGAACGTGCCTGTCCCGGCAGGGGATAATCAGTATGGCGGGAACCCGCCCCGTCAGCCGTTGGGAGCGCCCCGCAGCGCTCTCATTCCAGCGTGAACTCCGCATAATAGGTCTTTTGATCCCAATCCCCGGTCTCCCGGAAATCCATGATATTCTTGGCGATGCGGTAGGTTCCCGGGGGCAGCTCGCCAAGGGCGCCGCTCCAATCCACAGGCCATTCCGCGCTGTCCTCCAGGGGGATGATCCACGCCTCCCTCGTAAACGCGAGATTCTCCGGAAAGGCCAGGGCTGTCCAGCCGTCCTCGGTTTTCTCTTCAATCCAAAACGGGCTGCCCGTTTCCAGCGTTCCGGAGATATTCCCGCCGCTCTGGGTGCAGACCAGGGTCAGCCCGGTGGGGGCGGCCTCCTTCGCTTCCAGTTTGATCCCCCAGCCGTCCGGGGCATCCGGGTCGCTTTCAAACACCACCCAGCGATCCTCCTCCGGGAAGTAGACCTCGATGGTGTTCTCCAGGCCGTACTGATAGCCATACCCTTCGCCGAAATTGGACTGGTTGCTCTCCGTGGGAAGTCGGCCCTCCTCCACTGTGGAGGTGATGGTTCCGTCCATGACACCGCAGCGGCCCTCCACTTCGCTGTCATGGGAGGCGTAATACAGCGTTCCCTCTATCATAATGGCTTTGCCCGGTTCCGTCTGGGGCGTCTCAGTTCCCGCCGGGGTTTCCGCATTGGGCGCTTCCACCGTCTGCGTTTCTGCTTCCGGAGTTTCCGTTGTCAATGTTTCCGCCGGAACTGTTGATTCCGCCGGGATGCCCTCCCCGCGTCCGCCGCAGGCAGAGAGGGCCAGCACCAGCCCCAGCAAAGCGGCCAGGATCTTCGCAGTCCTTTTTTTCATATCCGTCAACCTCCTATTCTTTGATGAACAACGAAATCGTACGATGCTTCCCCGTTGTAATTCTCAGTCTCCCAGGTCAGTGTGACCACCAGAATCCAGTCGCTGCTGTCATCGGGCAGAGTGATCTCCATTCCCTCCGCCGCCAGCTCCACGGGCTCCGCCTGGTCATTCCCCCAACTGTCGCCGGGATAGCAGAAGGCGCTGATGGATTTCAGGCCGGTTTCCACCGTCCGGAGCGTCAGGGGCGCCTGGCCGGAAACTTCAACGGCAGTGATGGTTTCCTCCGTCTCCAGCACCAGGGGGCCGCAGGCAATGACCGTCTCATCGGGGCTGACCGACCAACGATAGTTGCTGGAGCGGACCGCCGTACCGCTGACATACAGCACCGGCGGATCGGTCAGCAGTTCCTCCGTCTCGGCATAGGTGTAATCCTCCGCCTCGCTTCCTGAACCTTCCGCAGTTGCGGGCTCCTCCTCCGCCGGGGCCTCCTCGGGGGCGGGGGTTTCCGCCGTCATATCGCCTTGCTCCTGCACGGCGGATTCCGCCTCCTGCGCGATCTCGCTCGAAGCGGCTCCGGAGCTGTCCGACGAGGAGCTGCCGGAGCGCCAAAAGCCCCTCTGAGAGAGGGCGCCGCAGCCTATCCCCGCCACAAGGATGAGGGCGGCGGCGATCCCGCCCCATTTCTTCCACGGGATTCCATTCCGCCGGGGCTTTGGGAACCGCGTGACCCGCTCCGCCTCCTCGATCAGGCTGTCCTCCACCTGGCCGATGGCGTCCAGCAGCTTGCCGTTTCTCATCCTACCGTCACTCCTTCCTGCTCCAGCCGCTCTTTCAATCGGAGCCTGGTTCGATAAAGGTTGGATTTCACCGCGCTCTCGCTGAGGGAGTAGCGCTTCGCAATGTCCTCAATGGTGTCCGCATACCAGTACCGCCGCAGGAACAGCACCCGGCTGGTCAGGTCGCTCTGCTTCAGGAAGCTGCTGATGATCCGGGCGGTTTCCTCCACGTTCAGCCGCTCGTCGATCTCCCGGCCCCCGGCGCAGTCATCCAGCTCCATGTCAATCAGGTTCAGCTCCCCGCCCCGCTTTTCCGCAGCCTTTTTGCGGTAGCGATCCAGGGACAGGTTCCGGGCGATTTTCCCCAAAAAGGCGGACAGAATCCTCGGCCTGTTGGGGGGCATGGCGCCCCAGGCCCGGAACCAGGTGTCGTTGACACACTCCTCCGAGTCCTCGTGATTGGTCAAAATATTGTAGGCAATGGTATAGCAATAGGGGTGATATTTCAGGTCGGTCTCCGCCACCGCCCGCTCGTCCCTCTCCCAGTACAGTTGAATGATCGCGGGATCCTCCATTGTCCTCCTCCTCTCTTTTGGACTTCCGGAAGCTCTGAACCGACACGCCACCGACAAACCGCTCTCGCCGGCTGATCCAGAGCTTCCCTCTGTCTGATAAGACGCAAAAACGGGAACCGGGTTGCGGCTTTTTTTCATTTTTTCTTATTCTTATTATATCATGGCCCCGATCTGCCGCACAATCGGAAAATATCCTCCGTTTGAAGTTTCTCTTTCCCTGTGTTATAATAACCGGGCATCAAACTTCCAAGGAGAAAGAATACAGACGATGAATACCAAAGAAATTTCTGAGCTGCGCCGCCGCTTCCGTGCCGACAGGCACAACTTCACCGGCGTCTGCGGCTGCTATGTAAGCGAAAAGGGGGAGATCCTCTCCAAATTCACGGAATCCCTGACCCTGCTGCCGGAGGACGAGGAGGAAAAGATCCTGAATCTGCTGAAAAAATCCCTGTCCGGCACCCTGGGCAGGAATCTGGTGGATCTGACCTTTGCCACCCGGCAGGTGGTCAGCGGCGACCAGCACCGGCTCCTGATGGCCCTGCGGGAGAGCAGGCTGGAGGACGAGGGCCTGCTTCAAGCCCTGTATCAGAATATCACGGAGAGCCTGACCATGGAAACCGCCTATCTGATCCTGCTGGCCTATGACGCTTATGACGTCCCCTATCGCGCCGGGGACGGCGCCGAGCTGCAGGACGCCTCCGCCGATGTGTTCCGCTACTTTGTCTGCTCCATCTGCCCGGTGAAGCAGACAAAGCCCGTCCTGGGCTTCCGGGTGCAGGAAAACCGGTTTGCGAACATCGGCTCCGACTGGGTGGTGTCCCCTCCTGAGCTGGGCTTCCTCTTCCCCGCCTTTGACGGCCGGGCCTCCAATATCTACAACGCGCTGTATTACACCCGCAATCCCGCCGAAAACCACCCGGCCTTTGTCCAGGCTGTTTTCAACACCCCGCTGCTCATGCCCGCCGCAGAACAAAAGGAGACTTTTCAGTCCATCCTGGGCGACACGGTGGGGGACGATTGCAGCTATCAGGTGGTTCAGGCGGTTCAGGATCAGCTTTCCGGCCTCATCGAAGAGCACCGGGAGAACAGGATCGCCGAGCCCCTGGTGGTGTCTAAGGCCGCCATCCAGGGCATCCTGGAGTCCTGCGCCGTACCGGAGGAACGGCGCACCGCCTTTGGCCGCCGCTACTCCGAGGAATTTGGCGAGGACACCCAGCTGAGCCCCGGCAATCTGGTGGACCCCAAGCACATGGAGCTCCGCACCGCCGACGTCACCATCCAGGTAAACCCGGAGCACAGCCAACTGGTTGAAACCCGGGTGATCGACGGCGTGAAATACATCATGGTTCGGGCGGACGCGGGCGTTGAGGTCAACGGCGTCAATATCCACATTTCCTGAGCGGGCGCGGAAAAAGCCCTCTGGATCACGGCAAAGGCTGTGACGCAGAGAGCTTTTTTCTTCAATGGACTCAGTTGTAGACCGCGAGGGATAGCCGGGTTTTGCCCCGGGCCTTCCTCCGGTAGATGGCGGCAAGCACCCAGTCCACGCACAGGGAAAGGGCAAAGCCGCATACAACGTCTATGACGGAGTGCTGATCCAGCAGCAGGGTGGACAGGCTGATCGCAACAGTGGCAATCACGGCGAACACACGCCAGCGGTGCATGGCCCTGCTGCGGAAAACGGCCAGGCAGACACACATAGACTGATAAACGTGCAGGGAGGGGCAGACATTGGTAGAGGTGTCGATCCTCCGCAGGAGCAGCACCATCCGGCCCATGAAATCCTGGTCATAAATGACCCGCCTCAGCTGCAGCCCGTTGGGAAACAGCGCATAGATGGCCAGCGCGCAGGCAGAGCCGAGAACCATGCCCCAATAGGCCCGTTCAAATTGCTCCGGATCTTTCCACAGTAAGTACAAAACAACGAATGGGACCCAGATAAACCAGAAGCAATAGGGAATCAGCGCCCACTTGCAGAACGGGATCAGGTCATCCAGCCAGCAATGAATATAATATTTCGGCTGCACTAATTTTTCCAGCAGTGTGAAAGCGGTCAGATATAACACGAAATAAATCACCAGCGCCATCAAGGGCGTGCGTTTCCCGGCCAACCGTTGTCTCATTTGTACGTTCACCTCCTAATTGATGTTACGCCCTATTATACTCGTTAATTTTTAAAAGTGTTTAACTTTTTTCACTCAAACTTATAAATTTTTTCTTAATTTTTCGATTTTCTTTCGTCTTTTTGCACAAAAAAGCCGAGTCACCGCAGTGACTCGACCCTTTTCCGTTTCATATTACCGGGAACCTGAAGTTACGGGAGGTTCCCCATCCCTCCGTCCGCCTTGCCGGCCCCTTCCCTCTCCACAAACGCCTTCAGGCAGCGAAAGGTATCCGGGCTGATGTCGTGCTCGATCTTGCAGGCATCCACCTTGGCGATCTTCTCCGGCACACCGATGGAGATGAGGAAGCTGGTCAGCAGCACATGGCGGGCATAAATGTCGCTGGCCACCCGGAATCCCGCCTCGGTAAAGCTCATATAGCCGTCCGCATTGGTGGTAATCAGTCCCTCTTCCCGCAGGGCGCCCATGGCAACGCTGACACTGGGCTTGCTCACATTCAAATGATGGGCAATATCAATGGAACGGCAGCAGCCTTTCTCCTTCTGAATCATCAGAATCGCTTCCAGATAATCTTCACCTGATTTATGCAGTGCCATCGTGTTCAACTCCTTCTCTCCGGCCACGCCAACCAGCGGTAAAAATAGCCGCTTTTTATTATTATACCAAAAAGCCCGGGAAATTGGAAGCGCTTTTTCCGGGATATTTCCCGCCTCTG
>CAYSNK010000058.1:0-8914 GCA_964432375.1 uncultured Oscillospiraceae bacterium
TCATCGGCGGCCACGGCACCACCCTGGGCGGCGTCATCGTGGACGGCGGCACCTTTGATTGGGCCGCCTCCGGCAGGTATCCCTGGATCTCCGAGCCGAACCCCAGCTATCACGGCGTCAAGTTCACCGAGGCCGCCGGCCCCGCCGCGTTTGTGACCTACATCCGGGCCATCCTCCTGCGGGACACCGGCTCCACCATCTCTCCCTTTGCCGCGTTCCTCCTGCTGCAAGGCACCGAAACCCTGTCCCTGCGCATCGACCGCCATAATGAGAACACCAAGAAGGTCATTGAGTATCTGGTGAACAATCCCAAGGTGGAGAAGGTCAACCATCCCTCTCTGCCCGATCATCCCGACCATGAGTTGTATCAGCGGTACTTCCCCAACGGGGGCGGCTCCATCTTCACCTTCGAGATCAAGGGCGGCGCGGCGGAGGCCCAGGCATTTATCGACCGCCTGCAGTTGTTCTCCCTGCTGGCCAACGTTGCCGATGTGAAGAGCCTGGTTATCCACCCCGCCTCCACTACCCACAGCCAGCTGACGGAGGAGGAACTGCTGGATCAGGGCATCAAGCCCAACACCGTCCGCCTCTCCATCGGCACAGAGCACATCGACGACATCATCGCGGATCTGGAGCAGGCATTCAACGGCTGATTATCAATCTCTTACAGAACTCCTGCGAGAAAAGGGGCTGTGAAGAACCGGGGCTGAAAGGCCCCCGGACTTCACAGCCCCGGTTTTTTATGCGCCAGCTTCTGGTCGGAGGTCCCCTTGCGATCCCGTGGGTATTCCCGAGGCCCAAGGCAGTTCCGAGGCCGTCAGCCGGTTTTAAAGAAAAAATACAAAATTTCTGATATTTTTCTTACATTTTCTTTCCAAAAGAGGTATAATATATATAGAATCAGCACTTCCGGGGGAGCGTTTCGCCGCTCCTGTTTTCCTGTGAGTGCTCCGCTTCACAGGAAAAACAATCAAGTGCCGGCGCCATGCCTCCGGCGGGGCAGCCGGCGCTGACGCGCAATCAATACCCATGCGTCCAGGGCTTTCGTTTCTGGCGGCGCCGGGCGCGGCATGGGTATTTCTTTTGCCCTGTTTCATCTATACATTTTGTTATCAAAGGAGGAACTGAAATGTTAAAGGAAAACGAACTGATCATGCACGAGAGCGCCGGGGTTTGCCGGCTGGTGGGCAAAGAAAAGCTGGACCGG
Source organism: uncultured Oscillospiraceae bacterium (assembly GCA_964432375.1). Classification (GTDB taxonomy): domain Bacteria; phylum Bacillota; class Clostridia; order Oscillospirales; family Oscillospiraceae; genus JAJQBJ01. The sequence continues at coordinate 1,208 of CAYSNK010000058.1, forward strand.
CATCATGGTTACTATTATGTGCTCCATCCCCTTTATGACAGCTCCTCCACCCTGTATGTGCCCGTGGATTCAGAGGGCATCCGTCTGCGCCCTGTGATGAGCCGGGAAGATGCCCTGGCGCTGATTGCGAAGCTGTCTGACGTAGAGGTGCTTCACTTTGCCTCCCTGAACGATCAGAAGCAGCGCTCTGCGGAGATCCTGAAATCCGGAGATCAGCTGCGCCTGGCTCAGTTGGCCAAGACCATCTATCAGAGCCAGGCCCGCCGCAGCCGTTCCTCCAAAAACACCTACACCTCTGACCACGGCATCCTGCGTCAGGTGGAGAAGCTGCTCTTCGGGGAGCTGGCGGTGGCGCTGGGCATCGAGCGGGCTGCGGTTCAGGATTTTATTGCGGAGCAGGTTTCTGCCGCTGCGGGAGCCTGAACCCCCGCCCGGGGTATGGCTTTCCCGCAGGCCCTCCCCCTCGCCGCGACGTGTGGCAAGGGGGAGGGCTTTTTTGCCGTTTAATCCACCTCGGAGGCCGGAAGAACCACGAAGGCGTCGGGCAGATAGCGGCCGTCCTCGTTGGGACTGGAGGTGGATGTGATGTTTTCCCCATTATACCACATGATGGCCGTACTTCCTCCGTCCAGATTCATCGCTTGATAAGCGTGATAGTCCATGAGGATGTCCGTGCAGTCCGCCACAGTGCAGCCCAGGCTGTAGCCCACCTGCCGCCCGTCAATGACCATCATCAGGACATCGCCGTTCTTCGTCTGGCCAAAGACGGCCCTGGGCTGGATTCCCATGCCGTAGGTTCCGTCAACCACGCTCTTGCCGTCTACAACCAGCGCGGGGAAGAACTGGATGCCCCAGAGATAGTCGCTGAGGGTTATTTTGGAGTAGTTTGTGATATACATCCGGTAATCCGTTTGAAAGCCAAAGAACTTGTAGGTTGAGCCGTACTCGGGCCGGCCGTATTCCACGCCGTCGATGATCAGCGCGCCCACAACCGTTCCGCCGTTTCCGTGGCCCTCTGCGTCAATAAAGCCGCTGGCGTTCATGGCCAGGATCGCGTCATAGCGCTCCCCGAACGTGTAGAGCTGGTCGCCATAGCCGCCCAGGTTCTTTGCCTTCACCAGCTTTAGCTGCCGGGGGTCCTTCACAATGGCCAGCTTGCCCTGGTAGCCGTCTCCGCTGACCTTGAGGATCAGCAGGTTGTTTTCCGTGTCCAGGATTCGGACGGGATCTCCGTTCACCGTATACAGCTCCAGTCTGCCGTCCATATTGTCCACATAGATGGAATCATACCCATCCGACAGCGCGTCGGGGTGCTCCTCAAAATAGGCGCGGACGGAATCCGTATCCAGTTCCCAATAGGTTTCATAGAACGCGTCCTCCTCCGGATCTTCCTCCACCGTCACCTCCGGTTTTTCGGAGACCTCTACCGGAACTGTGGGTTCCGGCGTTTCTGTCTCCTCGGGCTCCTCGATCTCCCAGGCGCTGTTCAGTTCTACCTGGGCTTCCACATCCGCCCTGACCGCATCCATCACCTTGTCAATGATGCTCTGGGGGATAAACCAGGTGGCCAGCCACTGATGGGACAGGGTGGACATGGCGGTTTCAATGTAGATCGTGCGCCATTTTTCAATAAACGGAATGGAGGAATATACCGCTGTCGCGTAGGCACATTCCAGTACCAGGATGATCGACAGAATAACAATCGGCACGCGGAACGGTTTCTTCTTTTTATAATACTTTCTACCATAACGTCTTCTTACTCTGGGCATACTTCCACCTCAATTATGGATTTCCTTTGTTCAGAGGTTCCCAAGGTGTTCCTGCGCCCTTTCCCGGCGCGAACGCCCTCGCAAATCGCTCTCGCCGTTTACTTTATCATTTACGATCCCCGCTGTCAACCTCGGTTCTTTATTTTTGCGTGATGTGCCTGCCGCCCCCTCACAGACGGTTCAGGAAAATCTCCCCGATCTGTTGACATTTTTCGGATTTCTCACTACAATAAAAATAACCGCAGGCTTGCAGCCTTTCCGTACTGTTGGCATTTTATATCACATGAGAGGGAACGATTATGAATTACACGAAAGAGTACCATGACAAATTGACCATCGCCAAGGAGGCGGTCAAGGTCGTTAAATCCGGCGACTGGGTGGACTACGGCTGGTGCTCCGGCACCGCGGACCGGCTGGACATCGCCCTGGCCGAGCGGATGCCCGAACTGTACGATGTGAAGTTCCGGGGCGGCATCCTCCTTTGGAAGCCGGAAATCTTTAAGATTCCAAACGCCGCCGAGCATCTGACCTGGAACTCCTGGCACATGAGCGGCATCGAGCGCGCCGCCGTCAAGGAGGGCTTCGCCTACTATAACCCGATCCGCTATTCCGAGATGCCCCGTTATTATCGGGAAAGCCTGCACACCGATGTCGCCATGTTCCAGGTGGCGCCCATGGATGCCCACGGCTTCTTCAACTTTGGCCCCAACGCCAGCCACATGCTGGCCATGTGCCAGGGGGCCAAGACTGTCATTGTGGAGGTCAACCGCAATATGCCCCGCTGTCTGGGCGGCACGGAGGAGTCTATCCATATCAGCCAGGTGGACTACATTGTGGAGGGGATGAATCCCCCGATTGCGGAGATGCCCTCCAGCGTCCCCTCCGAGGTGGACAGAAAGGTGGCCTCCTACATTGTGGAGCAGATCCCCAATGGCGCCTGCCTCCAGCTGGGCATCGGCGGGATGCCCAACGCGGTGGGCTCCATGATCGCGGAGTCCGATCTGAAGGAACTGGGAGTTCACACCGAGATGTATGTGGACGGCTTTGTGGACATCGCCAATGCCGGTAAAATCACCTGCGGCGAGAAGAATATCGACCGGGGCCGCCAGGTTTTCGCCTTTGGCGCGGGCACCAAAAAGCTGTATGATTACCTGAACAACAACCCCTGCGTCATGTCTGCCCCCGTGGATTACACCAACGACATCCGGGTGATTTCCTCCATAGACAACTTCATCTCCATCAACAACGCCATTGACATCGACCTGTTCGGCCAGGTCAACGCGGAATCCTCCGGGACCCGCCATATCAGCGGCGCGGGCGGCCAGCAGGACTTCGTTCTGGGCGCCTATCTGTCCAACGGCGGCAAGAGCTTTATCTGCCTGTCCTCCACCTATCAGGACAAGGCCGGAGTGACCCACTCCCGCATCCGCCCCACCCTGGCCCCCGGCTCCATCGTCACGGATACCCGCGCCAATGTCTCCAATGTGGTCACAGAGTACGGCATCGTCAACCTGAAAGGCATGACCACCTGGGAGCGGGCGGATGCCCTGATCTCCATCGCCCACCCCGACTTCCGGGAGGAGCTGATCGCCGAGGCGGAGAAGCTGCATATATGGAGAAAGTCCAATCGGAGATAACCTCCGTTTGCCGAAAAAATCACCGGGAAGGCGCACCCTCCCGGTGATTCATTTTACAGCGGCTTGCCGGTCAGCAGCTCATAGGCTTGCAGATACTTGGCAATGGTCTTGTCCACGATCTCCTGGGGCAGCTCCCAATGGTGCTCGTTGGCCTTCAGCCAATCCCGGGCGAACTGCTTGTCAAAGGAGGGCTGGCCATGGCCGGGCTCATAGCCCTCCGCAGGCCAGAAGCGGGAGGAGTCGGGGGTCAGCATTTCATCCCCCAGGACGAGGTTCCCCCCTTCGTCCAGGCCGAACTCAAACTTGGTATCGGCAATGATGATGCCCCGGCTCAGCGCGTAGGCGGCGCACTTCTGATACAGGGCGAGGGTGTAGTCCCGCAGCTTCTCGGCGTATTCGCGGCCCTTGCCGGGGAAACGGGCCTCCAGATAGTCCACGCTCTGCTCAAAGGAGATGTTCTCGTCGTGGTCGCCGATCTCCGCCTTGGTGGAGGGGGTGTAGATGGGCTCCGGCAGCTTTTCGGACTCCCGCAGGCCCTCGGGCAGCCTGATGCCGCAGACCTGGCCGGTTTTCTGATAGCTGGCCCAGCCGCTGCCGGTGATATAGCCCCGGACGATGCACTCCACAGGCAGCATGGTCAGCTTGCGGCACAGCATACTGTTGCCCGCAAAGCGGGGCTGCCGGAAAAACGCGGGCATATCCTTCTCATCCACCGAGATCATGTGATTGGGGATGATGTCCCGGGTCAGATCGAACCAGAACTTGGACATCTGGGTGAGGACGGCGCCTTTCCCTGTGACCCGGTTTTTTAGGATCACGTCAAAGCAGCTGATGCGGTCTGTGGCGACCATGATCAGAGTGTCGCCATTGTCATAAATTTCGCGGACTTTGCCCTCCTTGATGGGCTTTGGTTCCTGGTTACTCATATTTTCAGCACCTCGTACTTCCTGGAATCCGGCCGCTCCCGGCCGGTCGATCTCTTCTCCTAGAGTGTATTTGATTTTTGCTGAAAAATCAAGAGGGAACTCAGAGGTTCCCGAAAGAAAGCGCGGCGGCGCGTCTGCCCAGGGGCATTTTATCCGGCTTCCATGGGCAGGCCGCAATCAAATTTTCCCTTGACAAAAACCGGACGCCTTGATAAAATAATACTGCTGCGTAGCGAAAAGTGCGTAAATCCAAGTTGCCGGATTTACGCACTTTTTTCTTGCGGGCATTTCCGCGGGCATCTCTCAGAAGTTCCGGGCGGCTGGATGCCGGCCCCTTGCCACCCTGAATCTTTTCGGGGCGCCCTTGCGATCATTGTTTTGGAAAGAGGTAGAATTATATGGAAAAACAGCAGGAAAAGCTGTGGAACAGAGACTTTTTACTGATTATTATCATCAATTTCCTGGTGTTTATGAACCACATCATGGTTTTAAACACCTTCCCCATGTTCCTGAAAGGGGTTTTGGGACTGGATGAGGGGGTGGCGGGGATCGCCGCCGTAGCCTTTTCCGCCGTGGCTGTGGTGCTCCGCCCTGTTGTGGGCTGGATGCTGAACAACGGCAAGCGCAAGGCCATCCTGATCGTTGGCATTGTGGGGATGTTCCTGATGCCGATTGGCTATCTGTGCTCTTCCGTCCTGGCCGGCCTGGGCTATGCCCTGTCCGCCGCCATCGTGCTGGCGCTGGTTTGCCGGATGCTGCAAGGGGCATCCCTGGCGTTCTCCAACACCACCACCGCCACCATCGCCAGCGACGCGCTGCCCCAGTCCCGCTTTGCGGAGGGCATGGGTTACTTCGGAATGGCCACCGCCCTGGCAACCTCTATGGCGCCGGCCCTGAGCCTGGTGCTGAAGGACATCAGCTGGGAGCTGATGTTTGCCGTGACCTCCGCCTTTATGGTTGCTGCCTTCATCCTGTATCTGTGCATGAGAACGCACCAGAAGCCTGTGGTCGAGAAGCAGCCCCTGACCATCAAGGGGTTGATCGACGGCGACGCGGTGCCCGCCTCCGCAATTTGCCTGGTGTTCCTGCTGACCTGGGGCGCCCTGGAAAACTTTCTCTCCTCCTTTGCTGAGGAGAACGGCCTGCCCTCCGGCGGCGTGTTCTTCCTGATCACCGCCGTGATGCTGGTGCTGGTCCGTGTGACCATCGGCAAGCTGGCCGACCAGAAAGGCGAGGGGATCTTTGTGTATAGCTGCAACGCTGCCATGCTGGTGGCATTCCTGCTGCTGGCCCTGGCTCCCAACAACATGACCTTTTATCTTTCCGCAGTGCTGGCCGGCTACGCCTTTGGCGGCATTGAGCCCGCTCTCCAGTCCATGGCCGTGCATATCGCGCCGCCGGAGCGACGGGGCAGCGCAAACTCCACGTTCCTCTGCGCCTATGATATCGGCCTTGGCTGCGGCGGCGGGATCGCCGGAGTGCTGATCTCCGGCATGGGGTACAGGTCCATGTTCCTCCTGGTTTCCCTGGCCACCATCGCGTCGTTCCTGCTCTATGTTTTCTGGGGAAGAAAGCACCCCTCCTCCTTTGTCTATCAGCTGAAGCACAAGAAGGAGAAGGGGGAATAAACCGACCCCCGCCGAACAGGAAAACACAGTCTGCCCTCCCCGGGGCGCATCCCCGGGGAGGATTTTTCTGCCCGTTTGACCGGGCAGCCGGCGGAAAAATCTTTCGCTGCGGGGTGATACGGAGAAAGGGCAGCGCGTCCGCACTGCCCTTGACCGTATAAAGATGATGAATTATATTTAGAAAAGCCGGAGAAACCAGCTGAATTTATCCTACATACAGGTAAATCATAGCAGATTGCGGGCAGAAAACAATATGCGTGCGAAACAAAACTTGCAGGGGAATCTGTGCTCTGCGCACCGAAAAATGCGAAAAAGGACTGGGAATCCGGCAAATGAGAAAAAACGCTTTACATTCCGGCACAATTCGGACTATAATGAGGGGCAGAGGATGGGAAGCCGGAACCCGCCCCCTGTGCCGGGGATATGTCCCCGGCGCGGAAGGGCGCCCTGCAAGGCGCTTATCACAAGCAGATGGAAAGGGATGTTTGACAATGGCATTGACCCTGCGGGAGCTGTTTAACGAGACGCAGGAGCAGTTTCAGCTGAAATGCCTGGCTGCCGAGAGCGAAATGGATCATGTGGTCACCTGGGTTCACATGGTGGAGGATGACAGCGTGCTGGACTTCCTCTGGGGCAACGAGCTGCTGGTGACCAGCGGCTGTCTGGACGGTACCGCCCGGGGCCTCAGCCATCTGGTGAAGCGCATGGACGAGGCCCGCTGCACCGGCCTGGTGATCAACGTGGGCAAATATGTGCAGAAGGTGCCGGAGGAGGTGATCCGGCTCTGTGAGGATCTGCGGGTGCCCCTGATGACCATGCCCTGGGAGATGTATATCACCAGCTTTGTGAAATTCTGCTGCTCCAGGATCAACCGGAGCAATTTGGAGGTGGAGGAGCTGTCCAAGGCGGTGATCCGGGCCATCCTCTCCCCCAACGAGCAGGGGGATTACTATACCCGGCTGACCGACTACTTCGATAACGACGGGGGCTACCAGATCCTGGACGTCTTTGTGGATGTTCCCGATACGGTGCGGCGGCTTGGGCTCCACACGGCGGAGATGCGGTTTCACACGGCGCTGAATAACTGGGGGTTCCGCTATCTGGTGTTCCCCTACGAGGGACGGTTTATCTTTCTCCTCAACCAGACGGATCAGAAAGCCACAGCGGAAATTGCCGCCCATCTGGTGGATATCTACCACGCAACCCGGGCGGCGCGGAGTATGCGCATCAACGTCGGCATCGGAGAGCCGGTGAAGGACGTCAGGCAGCTGACCGCCTCTTACCATTCTGCCCTGTCCGCCGTCCGGAGGGCCCAACTGACCCATGTGGACATCATCTGGTTTAAGGATATGGGCTTTTTCAAGCTGCTGTACTCCATTCCCAATGACAAGCTGATGCTGGATTATTACCATGAGATGATGGACCCTCTGCTGGAGCACGACCAAAAGCATGGCAGCAACTACAAGGAGACCCTTTACCGTTACCTGCTGAACAACGGAAGTTTGCAGGCGGTGGCGGATGAGATGTATACCCACCGGAATACGGTGAATTACCGCATGGGCCGAATCCGGGAGATCCTGGGCTGCCAGCTGGCGACCCATACGGAGTGCCTGCCCTATCTGCTGGCCTATTATATCGCCGTGATCCTGAAGGAGCAGGACGACTATCAAGTCTGAAAATCCCCCGAATCAATCGAGCAGGAGGCGAATCCAAACCGGATCGCTTCCTGCTCGAATGGTTCTCTATG